>CALEDW010000017.1 GCA_937949585.1 uncultured Acidimicrobiia bacterium | reverse complement strand
GCCCGCACCGCCCGTCGCCACGGCGACGGGGCCTCCGGGGGGCCGGTCCCTTCGACGGTGGCGGCGTGGCGGCCGCGCACCTCCACCGCGCCGTCGACCAGCGCCGCCACCGCGGCCACCGGCGGGCGCTTCGGACCGAGGCGCACCACGTCCTCCCGGGTCAGGCACACCCGCACCGGGCGCCCGCACCGCCCGGCCAGTTCGGCCGCGGCCACCGGCACCGGCGAGCGGACCTTGCCGCCGAAGGCACCGCCGTTGGCGAGCGGACTCGCCGGCTCGCCGCCCGGGACACAGCTCGAGGCGTCGGGCTCGAGGTACGCGGGCTCCACCCACCCGGTGCGCAGCACCACCCCGGTGCCGGTGGGCGCATCCAGCGGCGGGACCGCCTCGGCGCCGGAGCGTCGCCCCGGCACCCACCCCGCCGCGGCCCGCGCCTCGGCGTAGGTGGGGGCGAGCACCCAGGTGATCCCGGCCGCTTCCAGCAGCTCGACGCCGCCGCCCCGACGGGCCTGCGGCCCGGCGGGCACCGCCACCAGCGCGCCGGTCGGGGCCCGGTCGTCGGCGAACCCGGCGTCGCCCGCAACCACGTCGGGCCCGACCCGCTGCGAGACACCCGCCTCCAGGGTCGCCCGGGCCGTCGCCGCCTCGAGGGGACGGGCGGAGGCGGCCGCGGCCGGTCCGCCACCCGCGGCGGCTGCGGCGGCCTCCCGGATCGTCTGCCATCCGGTGCAGCGGCAGAGGTGGGCGGCCAGGGCCCGGTCGATCTCGGCCCGTCCGGCGCGTCCGCCGTCCAGCAGCGGAGCGAGGCGCACCACGATGCCCGGGGTGCAGAACCCGCACTGCGAGGCGCCGGTGGCCACGAACGCGTCGACCAGCCGGTGCTTCGCCTCGGGGGCCAGACCCTCGAAGGTGGTCACCTCCCGGCCGGCCACCCGGGCGGGGGGCGTCACGCAGGCCAGCCGCGGCCGGCCGTCGACCAGCACCGTGCAGCAGCCGCACTGGCCCTGCGGCGCACAGCCGTCCTTGGCGGACCGCAGCCCCAGCTGCTCGCGCAGCGCCTCCAGCAACGACCCCCGGTCGACGACCTCGACCTCGCGGCCGTTGCACCGGAACCGGACCCGATGCGTCATCGCCACCTCCGGCGGCGACAATATGGACCGTGACCCGGACGCCGGCTGCCGTGTCCCGCCGCGCGTTCCTCGGCCTGGGGGTCGGGGCGGTGTTCCTCGCCGCGTGCGGCGGCGCCGGTCAGAACCCCGGGAGCGGAGCGCGCCGAGACGGGCGGCGGCTCAACGCCTTCCGCATGGAGATCGAACCGTACGTCTCGGAGGTGCCCCAACGGTTCGCGCTCGTGCTGGTGACCCGCGACGGTGCGTTCGCAGGTGGCCCCGGGGCGCGGATCGCCTTCCGTCCGCCGGGCGGCGGCACGACCCCGCAGCTGCCCCTGCGGTTCCACCACGAGGGGCTGCACCCTCGCGGGCGGGGCGTGTACGTGATCGAGACGTCGTTCCCGGTGGCCGGCAACTGGTCGGCGACGGTGAGCATCACCGGCCACCCCGACGCCGAGCTGGTCTTCCCGGTGACGGCGACACCGCAGACACCGGTGATCGGTGAGCCGGGGCGGCCCGTGCGGTCCCCGACCGTCGCCGACCCGATGGGCACCGACCCGCTGTGCACCAGGACCGTCCGCGGCGAGGCCGCTCCCTGTCCGCTGCACACCCGGTCCCTCGACGAGCTCGTCGGCGCCGGGCGCCCGGTGGCGGTGCTGTTCGGGACACCGGCCCGCTGCCAGAGCCGCTACTGCGGCCCGGTCCTCGACCAGCTCCTCTCGGTGTGGGACCGCTACTCCCCACGGCTGGAACTGGTGCACGTGGAGATCTACCGCGACCTCACCAGCTACGACCTCGTCCCGGCAACCCGTACCTGGCTCGGGGAGACGGGCGAACCGTTCCTGTTCGTGATGGACGGATCCGGGGTCGTGCAGGCCCGGCTCTCGGGCGCGTTCGCCACCGACGAGGTCACCGCGGCGTTCGACCGGGTGCTGGGCCCCTGACCCGCCGCTGGGGCCGTCCCGGCGCGGCTCGCCGGCCGCGACGGTCAGGAGAACGACTGGCCGCAGCCGCAGGTCCGCTGGGCGTTCGGGTTCGAGATGTGGAACCCGGCGTCGGTGAGCCCGTCTCGGTAGTCGAGCGTGGCACCCCGAAGGTGACCGAAGCTGGCCGGGTCGATCACCACGGTGACCCCGCCCTGGGTGCTGCGCACGTCGTCGTCGGCCACCTCGGTGTCGAAGAACATCTCGTAACTGAACCCCGAGCAGCCCCCGGGGCGCACCGCGACCCGAAGCACGAGGTCGGGGGTCTCCTCGGCTTCCATGAGGGACCGGACTTTCGCCGCCGCGGCGTCGGTGAGCAGGAACTGCGAGCGGGCGTCGGTGACGGTGAACAGGCTCATGGTCGGTCGCTCCTCACTTGCCGCCTCGTGTCCCGGTCGGTGGCATCACACCCGCACGGTCACGTGGCAGGGATCAGGATCGTACAGCGCGCCGAACTCTTCCATCGTCGCGCCTCCCGCCCGTTCCAGCACCCCGGCACAGATGCCCCGGTGCAGGTTGCAGACCAGCTCCGGGTAGGCCTCGGCGAGCTCCCGGAAGGGGCAGTGGAGGAAGTCGATGCGGGCCGCCCCGCCTGCGGTGGCCTCCGCCGCCGGCTCGAACCCGAGTCGCTCGAGCTCGGCGCCCAGCGCGGCGAGGCACGAGCCGGCCCGGGTGCGCCGCACGGCGCGCCGGCCCCAGGCCGCGCCGACGGCGGCGGCCTCCCCACCACCGGCGCCGGCCTGCTCGGCCAGCGCCGCGAGCAGCCCGGCGAGCAGCGCGTGCGCAGGCGG
>CALEDW010000016.1 GCA_937949585.1 uncultured Acidimicrobiia bacterium | reverse complement strand
AGGTACACCTCGTTGAACTCGGCCTCGCCGGTGATCTGGCGTAGCGGGCGGACCTCCACCCCGGGGCTGCGCATGTCGAGCGCGAAGTACGTGAGGCCCCGGTGCTTGGGCACGTCCGGGTCGGTGCGGGCCACCAGCATCCCCCGCTGCGCGACGTGGGCGAGGGTGTTCCAGACCTTCTGGCCGTTCACCACCCACTCGTCGCCGTCGCGGGTCGCCCGGGTGGCCAGGGAGGCGAAGTCGGAGCCGGCGCCGGGCTCGCTGAACAGCTGGCACCAGACCTCCTCCCCGGTGAACATCGGGCGCAGCAGCCGGCGCTTCAGCTCGTCGGAGCCGTGGGCGACGATCGTCGGGGCGGCCAGGAACAACCCGAAGCCGTTCCACCCCACGTCGGGCAGCCCGGCGCCCGAGGCCGCCAGCCGGTGCTCGACGACCCGCTGCAGGGCCGGGTCCACACCCAGGCCCCCGAAGCCGGGCGGGAAGTGCACCCACGCCAGGCCCAGGTCGTACTGGGCGCCCCGGAACGCCACCGGGTCGGCCGGGTCGTGGTCGGCGACGAGGCGCTCGAGGCGTTCCTCCACCAGGGCCCGCTGCCCGGCCGGGTCGGCCGGGACCTCGGGGGCGGTGGTGTGGGCGGCGGGGGTGGGGTCCATGGCGGGATGGTACGCGCCCGGGGCGGCGCCGGCACCCGCCGCCCCGCCCGTGCCCTTCGGTACGGTGGTGCGCCGTGCCGATTCCCGCTCAGCGCGACCCGGCCGAGACCCGCCGCCGGCTCGTCCGCTGGCTCGCCGGCCGTCCCGGGATCACGGACGCGGCGGTGGGCGAGCTCGAGGCGCCGGCGGCGACCGGGTTCTCCAACGAGACCGTCCTGTTCGACGCGGCGTGGCGGGAAGGGGACCGGCCGGCGCAGGCGCGCCTCGTCGCCCGGATCCAGCCCCGCCACCACGCGGTGTTCCCCGACCTGGACGTGGCCCGCCAGTACCGGGTGATGGCCGCGCTCACCGGCACCGACGTGCCGGTACCCCGCCTGCGCTGGTTCGAGGACGACCCGGCCGTGCTCGGCACCCCGTTCTTCGTGATGGACCGTGTCGAGGGGCGCATCCCGTCCGACACCCCGCCGTACTCCCAGGAGGGGTTCCTGGTGGAGGCCACCCCCGCCGAGCGCGAGCGCCTGTGGTGCAGCGGCGTGGACGCGCTGGCCGCGGTGCACCGCGTCGACTGGCGCGCCCGTCGCCTCGACGCGCTGCTGCGCCCCGACGGCCGGGTCGGGGTGGACGCCGAGCTGGCACGCTGGCGGGCCTACCTCGACTGGGCGAGCCCCGAGGTGCCGGTGCCGGCCGCGGAGGCGGCCTGGCGGTGGCTCCTGGCCCACCGGCCGGCCGACCCGCCCGAGGGACCGGCGCTGTGCTGGGGCGACGCCCGAATCTCGAACCAGGTGTTCGCCGACTTCCGCTGCGTCGCGGTGCTCGACTGGGAGATGGCCACCATCGGCGACCCTCGTATGGACCTCGGCTGGTGGATCTTCCTCGACCGGCACTTCACCGAGGCGCTCGGCGTGCCCCGTCTCGAGGGGATGCCCTCCTACGCCGAGACGACGGCCCGCTGGGAGGCCGCCACCGGTCGGCGGGCGGAGCCGGAGGTGGTGCGCTTCTGGGAGGTGTTCGCCGGGTTCCGGTTCGCGGCGATCATGGCTCGCCTCGCCCACCTGCTCGCCGACTGGGACGTGCTGCCGATGGAGGCGGGGTTCGCCACCGACAATCCGGCCGGCCGTCTGCTCGCCCACACGCTCGAACGAGGGGTGCCGCCGAGGTCCGACGCCTGGTGAAGGTCCGGTGGTAGGTTCGTCGGCCGGACGACCACGACCGCATCCACAGGGGGTCGCGATGCTCGCCGAGCTGTCGATCGAGCTGTTCACCCGGGACGGACTGGCCTACCTCGCCCGGTGGGGCCACGTCCTCGTCGGGATCGCCTGGATCGGGCTGCTCTACTTCTTCAACCTCGTGCAGGTCCCGGCGTTCGCCGAGATGGAGGCCGCGGCCCGCAACAACGCTCTCGACAAGCTCACGTGGCGGGCGCTGTGGTGGTTCCGCTGGGCCGCGGCGGCGACGTTCACCTTCGGGGTGCTCATCCTTCTGCTGCAGCGCGGGATCGACGGGTCGGGCACCCAGCTCTTCGACATGGACTACTGGAAGACCTCGCAGGGCATCAGCATCCTCACCGGGATCCTGCTCGGTACCACGATGTTCCTCAACGTCTGGGGGGTGATCTGGCGCAACCAGCGGGTGGTGATCGCCAACGCCCGCAACGTGCAGGCCGGCGGGGAGGCGAACCCCGACGCGGCGGCGGCCGGTCGGCGGGCGCTCATGGCCTCGCGCCAGAACGTGATCTTCTCGATCCCGATGCTGATCTTCATGGTCGGCACCGCCCACTTCCCGTACCAGGTCGGGTTCCCGGGCGGCGGTGCCCGGGCGCTCTACTGGATCGTCACCCTGGCGGTCTTCGCGGCCTTCGAGCTGAACGCCCTCGGCTACCTCGGCGGCACCGGGACCGGCGGGCCAAGGGTGATCTACGACACGCACCACAACGCGCTGTGGACCGGGTTCGTCTACGGCGCGGTCTCGCTGCTGTTCTTCATGGTGCTGCTGAGCGCCTGACTGCGTTCCGGCGGCCGCCGCCTCAGAGGCCGAGCAGGTCGGCGACCCGGGCCCGCTGCGCGGGCGCAGGACCGAAGAGCGCGTCGTCGGCGAGGAGTCGACGCACGTAGAGGTGCGCGTCGTGCTCCCAGGTGAAGCCGATGCCCCCGTGCACCTGGATCGTCTCCCGCCCCACCTTCGCTCCGGCGTCGCCGGCCGCGGCCTTGGCCATGGCCACGGCCAGCGCCCGGCGGCCGTCGCCCTCGGCGACGCACAGCGCCGCAAAGCGCCCGAGTGCCCGGGCCCGCTCGAGGGCGACGAGCATGTCGGCGGCCTTGTGCTTGATCGCCTGGAACGCCCCGATCGGCCGGCCGAACTGCTCCCGCTCCCGGGCGTAGGCGACGGTCGCCTCGAATGCGGCGGCCGCCGCGCCGACGGCATCCATCGCCACCGCCAGCGTTGCGTGCTGCACCACCCGCTCGAGCACCCCGGCCCCCGGACCGGGCGGGGCGAGCACCCGGTCGGCCGTCACCTCCACGCCGTCGAGACGCACCCGGGCAAAGGTGCGTGACCCGTCGGCGGTGGCGACCTCCTCCACGGTCGTCGCCGCCGCCGGGACCAGGTAGACGCCGGGCTCGCCGTCGGGGTCGACGGCGCCGACCACCAGCTCCCCGCAGGTCGGGGCCTCCCACACCATCTCCTTCTCGCCGGACAGGCGCACCGACCCGCCGGTGGTGGGCACGGCGGTCGTCCGCCACGCCGCGGGGTCGAGGGTGCCGCCGGCCTCGGCCACGGCGAGGGTGCCGGTACAGGCCCCCGTCGCCACGGCCGCGAGCCGCTCCCCGGCGACGGCCGCCGCGGGGGACTCGGCCTCCGCGCTCTCGCGCAGCGCTGGCGTGAGGGCGGCCAAGGTGGGCAAGAGGGGGCCGGGGGCGAGGGCTCGGCCGAGCTCCTCGGCGAGCAGCGCCGTCTCCACGGCGCCGAGGCCGACGCCGCCGTGGGCCTCCGGCACGGCGAGGGCGCACCAGCCGAGCTCGACGGCCCGGTCCCAGAGCAGGTCGGGGGGGCGCGGGTGTCGCGCCAGCAGCGCCTCGGTGCGGGCGCGGGCCGCCGCCGGGGGACACTCGGCGGTGAGCACCGCCCGGGCCGCCTCGACGAGGGCCTCCTGGTCGGGGGTGAGGTCGAGATCCACGCCCGCACGCTACCTGACGTCAT
>CALEDW010000015.1 GCA_937949585.1 uncultured Acidimicrobiia bacterium | reverse complement strand
CTGCCTCGAGCTGCGGGAGGCGGGCCTGGCCATCGCGCCGAACCTCGCAGCCACCAAGATCGAGTGGCTGCTCGCCGCAGCCGGCCGGGACCCCGCCGACCTGGCCGCCGGGACCCTCGACGCGTACCTGGCCTGGACCCTCACCGCCGGCGCGGTGCACGCCACCGACGCCTCGAACGCGGGGGTCACCGGGCTCACCACCCCCGACGGGCGCGGCTGGTCGCCCGGCGCGCTGGCCGCGCTCGGGATCCCCGTCGAGGTGCTGCCGACGATCGTCGACAGCTCCGGGGTGCTCGGCCCCGCCGTCGCGCTGCCGGGCGCTCCCCCGCTGGCCGCCCTCGTCGGCGACCAGCAGGCGTCCCTCGCCGGGCAGGGCTGCGTGACCCCCGGCCCGGCGAAGATCACCTTCGGCACCGGAGCGATGCTGGACCGGGTGCTGCCGGCGCGCCCGCCGTTCCCCGTCCGGGGCCCGGCGGGCACGTTCCCGATCACCTGTTGGCGCCTCGGCGGGCGGGACACGTTCGGGATCGAGGCGGTGATGCTGGCGGCCGGTGCCGCCGTCGAGTGGCTGCGCGACGACCTGGGGCTCATCCCCACGGCCCGCGCCAGCCACGACGTGGCGCAACGGTGCACGGACACCGGCGGGGTGTGGTTCGTGCCGGCGCTGGTGGGCCTGGGCACCCCGGTCTGGGACTACGGGGCCCGCGGCACGTTGCTCGGGCTCACCCGGGGCAGCGGGAGCCCCGAGGTGGTGCGGGCGGTCCTCGAGGGCGTCGCCCACGGGGGCGCCGACCTGGTGGAGGCGGCCGAGGCCGACGGGGGCGGGCCGGTCGAGACGCTGCGCATCGACGGGGGAATGGCCGCCAACCCCACGTTCGTGCAGGCCCTCGCCGACGCCTGCGGCCGGGACGTCGAGGTCTGCGCGCAGCGCGAGGCCACCACCCTCGGCGCCGGGTACCTGGCCGGCCTGGCCGTCGGGCAGTGGGCGAGCCTGACCGAGACCGCCGCGTTGTGGCGGCCGGCCCAGGTCGTGGGGCCCCGCCGTGCCACCGACCGTGACCGCTGGCGCGCGGCCCGCGCCCGCGCGGAGCGCTGGGAGGAAGCCCTCTCGACGGTGGACTTCACCGTCCCTACGCTTCCGGCATGACGATCGCCGATCTCGTCACCTCCCTGCTCGGCGACGACCTCCCCGTGGGCGTGCGGGCCTACGACGGCAGCCGGGCGGGACCACTCGACGCGCCGGCCACGCTCGTGCTGCGCAGCCCCGACGCGCTGGGCCGCATCCTGCAGGCGCCCACCGACCTCGGGTTCGGTCGGGCGTACGTGACCGGGGACCTCGACGTCGAGGGCGACCTGTTCGCGGTGCTGGCGCTGCGACACCGGATCCGCGGCGCGCGCCTCGACCGGCAGGGCCGGCTGGCGCTGGCCCGCGTCGCCGGCCGAACGGCGCTGCGGCGCCTGCCCCGCCCGGCCGAGGAGGCCCGTCTGCGCGGGCCCCGCCACTCGCGGCGGCGCGACGCGGCGGCGATCGCGCACCACTACGACCTGCCGGTCGAGTTCTTCCGCATCGTGCTCGGTCCGTCCCTCACCTACTCGTGCGGGTGCTGGGCCGACCCGTCGGTCGGCTTGGACGCCGCGCAGGCCGCCAAGCACGAGCTCGTGTGCTCGAAGCTCGGCCTGCGCCCCGGGATGCGGCTGCTCGACGTCGGCTGCGGCTGGGGATCGATGGTGCTGCACGCTGCGGCGCACCACGGGGTGGAGGCGGTCGGCGTCACGATCTCGGCGGCGCAGGCCGAGGCGGCCGCGAAGCGTGTCGCCGAGGCCGGGCTCGGCGACCGGGTGACGATCCGGCTCCAGGACTACCGCGACGTCGACGACGGCCCGTACGACGCGATCAGCTCGATCGGCATGTTCGAGCACGTCGGCGGGGCCCGCCTCGACGAGTACTTCACCCGCCTGTACCGCCTCCTGCGCCCCGGGGGTCGGCTCCTGAACCATGGGATCAGCCGGCCGGGCGGCCGGCACCGCAGCCGGTTCCGGCGGGCCTCGTTCATCGACCGGTACGTGTTCCCCGACGGGGAGCTGCACGAGGTGGGCCGGGTGGTGACCCGGTTGCAGGACCGGGGCTTCGAGGTCCGCCACGTCGAATCGCTGCGGGAGCACTATGCCCTGACCCTGCGGGCCTGGGTCGCCAACCTCGAGGCCGGCTGGGACGACGCGGTGGAGGCCGCCGGGGCGCGCCGGGCCCGGATCTGGCGGCTCTACATGGCCGCCTCGGCCGTCGGCTTCGAGGACGGCACGATCTCGGTGCACCAGGTGCTGGGGGTGCGGCCCGACGGGGGCCGGTCGGGCCTGCCGCTGCGGCCGGTGTTCAGCGAAGCGCCGCCCCCGCCACGCTGAGCTCCCCGGTGCCGTCCACCCGGATGCGGCGCGCCCCGACGGCGAGCTCGCCGTGCACCCGGCCGCCGGTCTCCCACTCGAGCTCCGCGCCCACCGGTACCCGATCGCCCCGCAGGGCGTCGTCGTCGAGCACGCCGAGCTCGTCGGGCGTGACCTCGACCCGCAGCCCGAACGCCTCGAGCCCAAAGCTCCAGTGCTCACCCGGCGTCTCGCAGACCGCCTCCAACCAGAGCCCCTCCCCCCGCAGCGCCGCCGACGGTGCCGGCGGCCGGGGCAGCGCAGCGTCCCGCACCACCACGCAGCCGGGCCCCACCACCGGACCGGCCAGCACCACCTCCACCCTGGCCGGGCCGGTCGGCGGCACCTCGCAGGCGAGCCGCCCCGTGAGCTCCCCGCCGCAGGTGAAGGTGAGGGTGAAGGTGGCGGGCACCGCTCAGGCGAGAGGGGCGTAGTAGGGAGTGGGGTCGTCGGCGCGGATCTCGGGGGTCTCCTCCATCGCCGACAACAGGGGGTACAGGTCCCGGCTGGCCTGCGGCACCGACCAGTCGAGCCGGTCGTCCACACCGGCGGCGGCGGCGAAGGGCCGCAGGAACGAGAAGTAGACGAGCGCCCCGGCGTCGATGCGGGCGGCACGGGACATCGCGGCGATCTCCCGGTACAGGCGGCGCTGCGCGTCGCGCACCGCGGCGGCCAGGGTCGCGAACCGTTCGGGTGGCATCGGCACGAACCGGCCGTCGACCGGTCGGAACGCGCCGGCGGCCCGCAACGCGGCACCGGGCGGATCGACCTGCGAGGTGCCCCAGTCGTTGCAGGTGATCTGCGTCCCGGCGTGGTGGGCGAAGACCACGGTGACATCACCGACCTCCAGGTCGGCCGAGGCCCGGGCCGTCCACGGCCAGGCATCGGGGCCGATCCCCAGCACGTCGCGCACCACGAGCCGGGTTCCGCCGGGACCTGGGTAGGGGCCGCTGTCCTGGTAGCCGGCCCGGGTGTCGAAGTTGACCAGGAACGCGTACGAGGCCAGCGCGGCGGCGTCGCGCCGCCAGCGGGCCCCTTCCCTGGGATCCTCGACGGGGACCAGCCCGGCGGCGAGGTCGGCCAGCACCTCGGGGTCGTAGCGGTGCACCACCCCGCCGGCGTCGGCGGCCTGGCGGTGCCCGTCGGCCCGGAACGCCTGCGCCGCGGCCTCCCAGGCACCGAGGACGATCCCGAGGCGGCGGGCGTCGTCGCCGGGGTCGACGAGCCCGGCGGTGTGCAGCACCTGCCGTCCCACCAGCGGCAGGTTGGCCAGCGACCAGAGCCGCACCGCATCGACCCGGGAGCCCGGCCGGCGCCCGGAGGCGCCGATCGCCTCCGGTGGTGCGGCGGCGGTGATCACCTCCAGCATCTCGGGCCAGCGGCGGTAGGCCTCGACGCAGGCGATGAGGATGTAAGGCGTCACGGGGATGAGCGCGGAGCGCAGCGCGGTGCGCTCCGCGGTCATCGCCCGGGCGATCCGCCCGTGGTAGGCGACGAGCTCGTCGATCCGGGCCCGGTCGGTGATCGCCGTCACGGGTCCCGCACGGCCCGCAGCCGGCCGGGATGGCCGGAGCAGTCGAGCTCCACGAGGGTCCCGTCGGCGGGCGGGGCCGCGGTGAAGCGGGCCCCCATGAGGGCGGGCACCCCGAAGTCGCGGCTCACGATCGCCACGTGGCTGCGCGGCGTCCCGGCGGTGCAGACCACCCCGGCGAGCTCCTCGAGGATCGGGGCGAGGAACGTGGCCCCGGCGTCGGCGACCCCGGCGACGATCCCGGCCGCTCCGGTCTCCAGCAACGCCAGGACGTCGTCCACCCCCCGCAGCGAGCGCCACCGGCCCCGCACACGTTCCGCCGGGAACGCCGGGGTGCCCTCGGCGAGCAGGTCCGCCGGCCCGGCCGGGCCCGTGAGGGCGGTGGCCGGCGGCGGGGTGGGCCCCGGCGGGGCGGGGGAATCCGGCCGGGAAGGGTCGGGCACGGCGGCATCGTATGGGAAGATCACCGGCGTGCGGAGCGCCGCGCCGGGGGCACCGGCCGGATCCTGGCACCCACCGCATGAGCGCTGGGTCGACGTGGAGGGCACCTGGGTGCACACCGCCGAGTGGGGACCGGCGGACGGCCCGGTGCTGCTGGCGGTCCACGGCCTCGGCGGCTCCACGGTGAACTGGGAGCCCGTCGGGGCGGGGCTCGCCGCCGCCACCGGCCGGCGGGTCGTGGCCGTCGACCTGCCCGGATTCGGCCGCACCCGCACCGCCACGTTCACCGCCGTCTTCGAGGACTACCTCCGGCTCCTCAGGGTGTTCGCGGCCCGGCTCGGGCCGGTGCTGGTGGCCGGGAACTCGATGGGCGGCGCCCTCAGCGTGGCCCTCGCCGCCCGCGAGCCGGCCCGGGTGGACGGCGTGGTGCTGGTGAACGCCGCCTTCCCCCGCCCGTTCGGCAACGTCGAACAGCTGGCCCGGTCGGCCCGGTTCGCGGCGCTGCTCGCCCCTCGGGTGGCGACCCCGATCGTGCGGGCCCGCCTGGCGTTGCGGCCCGAGACGCTCGTGGACGCGACGCTGCGGGCGGTGATGGCCCACCCCCGCCGCCTCGACCCGAGCGTGCGGGAGCGCCTCGTGGCCCTCGCCGACGAGCGGCGCCGGGTGCCGGAGGCCGCCGCCGCCTACGCCGGTGCCGGCGGGACGCTGTTCCGCTACCTGGTCGCAGAGATGCGCCGCGACCTGGCGATGGTGCGGGCCCCGACGCTGGTGCTGCACGGCCGGCGGGACCGGCTGGTCCCGGTGAGCTTCGCCCGCGCCGCGGCGACCCGCCGGCGAGACTGGCAGCTGGTGGAGCTCGCCTCCTGCGGGCACGTGCCGATGCTGGAGCGCCCGGCGGAGACGGTGGCGGCGGTGGGGCGCTGGTGGCGTGAGGTCGCCTCGGCCCGGCCGGGCGCCGGCGCGGGCCGGTCGGGCGGTTCAGATGAGCCCGAGCGCCCGCACCTCGTCCCGCTCTGAGCACAGCTCGTCGGTGGTGACGGCCAGCTTCTGCCGGGCGAAGTCGTCGTGCTCGAGGCCCTCGACGACCGTCCAGCCGCCCTGGCCGTCCGAGCGCACCGGGTAGCCGAACTGCAGTCCCTCGGGCACCCCGTACTCACCACGGCTGACCACGGCCAGGCTCGTCCAGTCCCCGGGTGGGGTGGCCTGACGGATCGAGCGCACCGAGCAGATCGCGGCGTGGGCGGCGCTGGCCGCCGACGAGGCGCCCCGGGCCTCGATGATCTTCGCGCCGCGCTGCTGCACGATGGTGAGGAACTCCCCCCGGAGCCACTCCTCGTCACCGATCACCTCGGGGACCGGCCGGCCCTCGATCCGGGCGTGCGCGAAGTCGGGGAACTGGGTGGCGGAGTGGTTGCCCCACACGGCCAGGTTCGTGACCTCCCGTACCGGCACCCCCGCCTTGCGGGCCAGCTGGAACTTCGCCCGGTTCTCGTCGAGACGGGTCATGGCGAAGAAGCGCTCGGGCGGGACGTCGGGGGCGTGGTGGCGGGCGATGAGGCAGTTGGTGTTGCAGGGGTTGCCGACCACCAGCACCCGGACGTCGGCGGCGGCGTGGTCGTTGATCGCCCGACCCTGGGGCCCGAAGATCTTCCCGTTCACCGAGAGCAGGTCGCCGCGCTCCATCCCGGCCTTGCGGGGCACCGAGCCGACGAGCAGCGCCCAGCTCGTGCCGTCGAAGGCCTCGGCGAGGTCCGCGGTGGCGACGATCCCCTCCAGCAGCGGGTGCGCGCCGTCCTCCAGCTCCATCACCACGCCTTCCAGCGCCGGCATCGCCGGCTCGATCTCCAACAGGCGCAGCACGAGCGGCTGTTCGGGGCCGAGCAGCTCGCCGGCGGCGATGCGGTGGACGATCGCGTAGCCGATCTGGCCGGCGGCGCCGGTGACCGTGACGTGCACGGGGGCGCGGCGGGCCGGGGACGACGCAGTGGGGTCGGCAGCCATGGGCGGCGAGGTTAGGTCCGGTCCCCCGTGCCGAGCATGTCCAGCAGGACGGCTCGCGCTTCGACGAGCTCGGCGAGCCGCTCCGCCGCCCGGTGCCGGTCGCCGCCGTGGTCGGGGTGCGCGGCCCGGACCCGCCGCCGGAACCGCCGGTGTACCTCGGCGACCTCCGGTCGGGCTCCGGGTCCGAACCCGAACACCTCCATCGCCCAGCGATGCTCGGCAGCCACCCCGTCCCAGCGCCGCGGCCCGGCGGGGCCCGTGGCCCGGCCGGTCGCCGCGAAGCGAGGGGCGGCGCCGGGCGGGCCGTGGGGCAGGCGACGGATCAGCGGGCGGCGGCGCCCCGGGAGGAGGCCGGTGCGCGCCGCCTCCCCGATCGACCGCAGGACCGAGGCCCGCGCCTCGAGGGGGAGACGGGTGGCGGCGAGCACGGCCGCCAGCACCTGCGGGGCGGGGTCGGCGTGCACGTCGAGCTCGGCGACGAGCCGGGGGTGCTCGAGCAGCAGCCGGTGCCGGGAACGGTCGAGCCCGTGCGTGTCGGTCTGCAGGCGGTACCGCAACGCAACCCTGGGGATCCGCAGCCCGCGGCGCGCCTCGGTGAGCAGTTCCCCGAGCTCGTCGCGCTGGTCGTCGTCGAGGTCGGGACCGAACGTGGCGGCCATCGCCGCCAGCAGCGGGAGCGAGTCGTCGGCGCCGGCGGCGAGGTGCAGGCCGCCGAGCGCCACTCGCCGGGTGGGCATGTGCCGGCGGGTGTGGCGCACCCACAGCTCCACAAGGATCACGCTGCTCCTCCCGGTGGCGGGCCGGCCTACCGGCCGGCCGGTCCTGCCGGTGGCGGGCCGCTCCCGATGCAGGCGGACGTGACCCGTCCCACCCGACTACGGACCCGGCCGGGTCATCGGGTGACTACCACGACCGCGAGGGTGACCAGGTACGCGCCGAGCACGGCGGCGATCATCCCCCACAGCGCCGCGGTGGAGAAGGGGGTGCGGCGCTCCGGGCCGAACCCGGGGGCCAGACCGCAGTTCCGACAGCGGACGTCGCCGGGCAGGGGGGCGTGACAGAGCCGGCAGCGCCCCGGAGCCGATCCCGGGGTGATGCTCATCGCCGGGCGGCGGCGCGGTCCCCGGCGGCACGGCCGTGACGCCGTTCGGCGGCGTCCACGAGGTTGCGGAACAGCATGGCGATGGTCGTCGGGCCCACCCCGCCGACCCGCGGCGTGATCCGGGACGCCACCTCCTCACAGCGCTCGTCGACGTCGGGCAGCAGCCGCCGCCCCTCGTAGCGAACCCCGGCACCCACCACCACCGCGCCCCGCCGCAGATGCTCGGGCTGCAGGATCCCCGGCACCCCGGCCGCGGCGACGACGATCTCGGCCCGCTGGGTGTAGCGGGGCCAGTCGGGAACCCCGGTGTGGACGACGGTCACCGCCGCGTTCGCCGTGGGCCGCTTCTGGGACAGCAGCAACGCGAGGGGTCGACCGATCGTGAGGCCGCGCCCGAGGATGCAGACCTCGCGACCGGCCACCGCCACGCCGTGGTGGGCGAGCAGGGCCTCGATCCCGGCCGGGGTACACGGCACCGGCCCGGGGATCGAGAGCGCGAGCCGGCCGAGGTTCACCGGGTGCAGCCCGTCGACGTCCTTGTCGGGGTCCAGCTCGAACAGGGCGGCGGCGTAGTCGATCTGGGGCGGCGGAGGGTACTGGAACAGCACTGCGTCGACGTCGGAGGCGGCGTTGAACTCGCGGATCGCTGCCACCACGTCGGCCTGGGTGGCCGTCTCCGGAAGGTGCACGTGGGGTGCACGGCAGCCGAGCTCGGCGGCCTTCGCCTGCTTCATCCCCACGTAGCGGGCGCTGGGTTCGTCGTCCCCCACGAGGAGGGTGCCGAGACCCGGGGTGTGCCCGGCGTCCCGCAGCCGCTCGATGCGGACCCGGAGGTCGGCGAACACGGCCTCGGCCACCGGCCCGCCGGGCATGAAGAGCGCGCCCATCAGTGCAAGAAGTGCCGCTCGCCGGTGAACACCATGGCCAGCCCGAGCTCGTCGGCGCGGCGGATCACCTCCTCGTCGCGGACCGAGCCCCCCGGTTGGATCACCACCGCGACGCCGGCCGCGGCGGCGGCCTCGACCCCGTCGGGGAACGGGTAGAAGGCGTCGGAGGCGCAGGCCCCACCCCGAGCCCGGCCGGCCGCCTTGGCCGCCGCGATCTCGGTCGCCTGCACCCGGTTCTGTTGACCGGCGCCGATTCCGACCGCGACACCGTCGCGCACCAAGACGACGGCGTTGGAGGTGACGGCCCCGCACACCCGCCACGCCAGCTCTGCGTCGACCCACTGCTCAGAGGTCGGCGAGGCCTTCGTGACCACCCGCCAGGCGTCGCGGCCGGCCGCGTAGTGGTGTGGGGTTTGGACGAGCAGGCCCGCACCGAGCTGGCGGAGGTGGCGACCGTAGGGCTCGGGCGGCTCGGCTTCGAGCAGGCGGGTGTTGCGCCGTTTGGCGGCGAGCGCTTCGATGGTGCCCGGACCCCAGGCCGGCGCGATCACCACGTCGGCCTGCGGACCGGCCACCATCGCCGCCGCTGTGGCCTCGTCGACGGGGTGGCTGTGCGCGACGACCCCCCCGAACGCCGAGCGTTCGTCGGCCGCCAGCGCCCGTGCGTACGCCTCCGCCGGCGTGCCGGCCACGGCCACCCCGCACGGGTTGGCGTGCTTCACGATCACCGCGACCGGCCGGCCGTCGAAGTGGGTGGCGAGGTCGTGGGCGAGGCGCCAGGCCGCCTCGGTGTCATAGAGGTTGAGGTAGGAGAGCTCCACCCCACCGTGCTGGGTGGCGCGGTCCCACCAGGTGACCCGGCCGGTCGGTCGGTAACGGGCGGCCTGCTGGTGGGGGTTCTCGCCGTACCGGAGCGGGGCCGGGGCCCGTTCGTATGCGAGCACGAGATGGCGGGGTAACAGGCCCTCACCGTGCTCTGCCTGCAGCCAGGCCAGCACTGCGGCGTCGTAGGCGGCGGTGTGCGCGAAGGCCTCGGTCGCCAACACCCGCCGGGTAGCGGGGGTGACCTCGCCGTGAGCGCGGATCTCGTCGAGGACCGTCCTGTACTGGGCAGGGCTGGTGACCACCGCCACCCACCGGTGGTTCTTCGCCGCCGCCCGCACCAACGCCGGCCCACCGATGTCGATCATTTCGATGCCCGGCCGGTCGGTGAAGGGGTACAAGTTGGAAACGACGAGGTCGAACGGCCGGATGCCGTACTCGGCGAGCTCGGCCCGGTGCGTCTCGGACTCGCGATCGGCCAGCAGCCCGCCGTGGACCTTGGGGTGGAGGGTGACGACCCGGTGGTCGAGGATCGGCGGCACGCCGGTGACGTCGGCGACGTCGATGACCGGAAGCCCGGCCTCGGCGAGCGTGCGGGCCGTGCTGCGGGACGAGACCAGCTCCCAGCCGGCCTCGACGAGCCCGGCGGCCAGCTCGACGAGCCCCGTCTTGTCGTAGACCGACAGCAGTGCCCGGCGGCAGGGGCCGGGACCGGCTGCCGCGCTGCGCCCGTCGGACGCCTCGGGACTCATCGGCGGACCTCGACGTCGGCGCCGGACGCGACCGAGCCTGTGGCCGGGACCGGGGCGCCGACTGCGCCCTGTTCGTGCGCGGCGACCAGCTCGGCGAGCACCCGGGGGTAGAGGCGCCGCTCGACCTGCTTGATGCGTTCGTGCAGGGTCTCGACGGTGTCGTCGGGCAGCACGGGCACGGCCTCCTGGGCGAGGATCGGTCCTTCGTCGACGGCGAGCGTTGCGAGGTGGACGGTGCAGCCGGTGATCTTCACCCCGGCCGCCAGCGCGTCCTCCACGGCGTGCCAGCCCTTGAACGCGGGGAGCAGCGCCGGATGGGTGTTCACGATGCGGCCCGGATAGGCCTCGTGGATCGGCTCGGCGAGGATGGTGCCGAACCCGGCCATGGCCACAAGCTCCACGCCGTGGCGCTCGAGCGTCTCCACGACCCGGCGGGTGTAGGCGGTCCGGTCGAAGTCCGGGCCGAAGCTTGTGCGGGCGACCAGCTCGGCGGGGACCCCGGCCGCCTCGGCCCGCTCGAGGGCAGGGCACGGGCGATCCGCCACGACCACCACGATCGGCAGCCCGGCCTCCAGCAGCGCCTGGAGGATCGTGCCGCTCCCGGAGGCGAGGACCCCGATCCGCATCGGTCGGTCAACCTACCCGGCACCTTCGGAACCCGCCCGGCGTCGGGGTGACGCCAGCGAGCGAGCCGGGCCGAGCCGGGCCGAGCCGGGCCGAGCCGGGCCGAGCCGGGCCGAGCCGGGCCGAGCCGGGCCGAGCCGGGCCCGCCCGCAACCAGGGCTCGCCTCGAGCCGTGGTCGGCCCCGAGCCTTGGTCGGCCGGGGGCGCGCCCCCGGCTCGTCCCGGGACACC
>CALEDW010000014.1 GCA_937949585.1 uncultured Acidimicrobiia bacterium | reverse complement strand
CGGCCCGGGCCGCTCAGACCCGGGCGACGATCATCGCCATGCCCTGACCGCCGCCGACGCACATCGTCTCCAGCCCTACCTCCAGGTCCCGGTCCTCCAGCCCGTTGACGAGCGTGGTCATGATGCGCGCCCCGGTCATCCCGAACGGATGGCCGAGCGCGATGGCCCCGCCGTTCACGTTCAGCTTGTCCCACGGAACTCCGAGGTGGTCGGCGCAGGGGATGACCTGCGCCGCGAACGCCTCGTTGATCTCGACGAGGTCCACGTCGTCGATCGTCATCCCCGCCCGGGCGAGCGCCTGCCGCGACGCCTCGATCGGCCCCAGCCCCATGATCTCGGGGTCGAGGGCCGTCACGCCCGACGACACGATCCGGGCCAGCGGGGTGATGCCCAGGTCGCGAGCCCGGGTGTCGCTCATCACCACGACCGCCGCCGCCCCGTCGTTGAGAGGGCAGGAGTTCCCGGCGGTGACTTTCCCGTCGGGACGGAACACCGGCTTCAGCTGCGCGAGCCGCTCGAGGCTGGTGTCGGGGCGGGGCCCGTCGTCGGTGCGCACCACCGTGCCGTCGTCGAGGGTGACGGGCGTGATCTCCCGCTCGAAGAACCCGTTGCGCTGCGCGGCGACGGCGCGCTGCTGGGACAGCAGCGCGAACTCGTCCATGCGTTCCCGGGTGACGCCCTCCAGCTCGGCGACGTTCTCGGCGGTCTGCCCCATCGGGATGTAGATGTCGGGCAGCCCGGCCGCCGGGGTCCAGGGCCCGTGGCCGCCTTCCGCCCGCGCCGCGGTGCGCTGCCGCGCCTCGGCGAACCGGGGGTTCTCGCAGCCGGCCACGTCGGAGGTACCCCGCCCGAGGCGGCTCACGCACTCCACCCCGGCGGCGACGAACGCGTCGCCCTCCCCGGCCCGCACCGCGTGCGCAGCCATACGGATCGCCTGCAGCGACGACGAGCAGTATCGGGTGATCGTGCAGCCCGGCACCTGGGGCATCCCGGCCAGCAGCGCCACGATGCGACCCATGTTGAACCCCTGCTCCCCGCCCGGCAGCCCGCACCCCAGGATCAGGTCGTCGACGGCGGTCCGGTCGAGCGCCGGCACCTTGGCCAGGGCGGCGTCGACGGCGACGGCGGCGAGGTCGTCGGGGCGCATCCCCACGAGCGACCCCTTGAAGGCCCGGCCGATCGGCGTGCGGGCGGTGGCGACGATCACGGCGTCCGGCATGGCCGTCGAGCCTAGGCGAGTCGGCGGAGCTCGGCCCGGTGGCGGGCGGCGTTGCGCACGTAGTTGCGCACCCCGGGCACGATCATCCGCTCCGGATCGACGGCGTCCGGGCGGATCCGGGCCGGCACCCCGAGCGCCATCGCCCGTTCGGGCACCTCGGTGTCGTTGGGGACCACCGCGCCGGCGCCGACGATCGCGTGGCGGCGCACCACCACCCGGTGCAACACCACCGAGCCGGAGCCGAGCAGCGCCCCGTCCTCGATGGTGCAGCACTCGGCGTGGACGAGGTGGCCGACGGTGACGTCGGCGCCGATCAGGGTGGGCAGCTCGGCGGTGGCGTGGATCACCGAACCGTCCTGGATGGACGTGCGGGCCCCCACCGTGATGCGCCCGTAGTCGCCGCGCAGCACCGCCTGCGGCCACACCGACGCCTCCGGTCCGATCGTCACCGCGCCGATCACGGTGGCGTCGGGGTGCACGAACGCGCTCGGGTCGATGTGCGGCTCGAGGTCACCGAGCGCCCAGACGGCCATGCCGGCCACGCTACCGGCTTGGTACCCTGCGCCCGTGGGGCACGGGACCGGCACCGAGGCCTCGGTGGCCGAGGCGGTGGCGGCGATCGCCGAGCAGGGCTACGTGATCCTCGAGGGCGTGATCGAGGAGGACCTCCTCGACGCGCTCGCCGCGTCGCTGGCAGAGATGGAACGGGTCTTCGAGGTGCGCCCGGCCGGGAACTCCTTCGAGGGGGAACGCACCCTGCGGATCTACAACCTGCTGGCGTTCGGTGAGCCCTGGACCCGGGTGCCCGTGCACGAACGGGTGCTGCCGGTGGTGGAGGGCGTGCTCGACCCGGGCTGCCTCGTCTCGTCGCTGTCGAGCATCACGATCCTGCCCGGTGAACGGGCCCAACCCCTGCACGCCGACGACCAGCTCATCCCCATCCCGAAACCACACCCGCCGGTGGTGTGCAACACGATGTGGGCGCTCACCGACTTCACCGCCGACAACGGCGCCACCCGGGTGGTGCCCGGTTCCCACCTGTTCACCGAGAACCCCGTCTACGGCGCCCCCTACGACACCGTGCCGGCCGAGATGCCCCGGGGCAGCGTCCTGGTGTGGCACGGCAGCCTCTGGCACGGCGGCGGCGCGAACACCACCGACGCCCCCCGGGTCGGGGTGGCGATGAACTACTGCGCCGGGTTCATCCGCCAGCAGGAGAACCAGCAGCTGGGCATCCCCCGCGAGGTCGCCGCCGGCTTCGGTCCCCGGCTGCGGTCGCTGATCGGCTACGGGGTGTACAACGGACTGATCGGCCACATCAACAAGCGAAGCCCCGCCGAGATCCTCGATGCGCTCGCCCCGGACCAGGGCGGGTCCCGCGGCGCGGGCCCGATGGTGTGGGACGCCCTGCGAACCGCGGCGCCGACCACCCGACCCACCGACGGAGGCACCGGACCGTGACCGACAGCATCGCCGCCACCACCGCCGGGAAGGTCCGAGGCGTCGAACGGGACGGCATCCACGTGTTCCGGGGCGTTCCCTTCGCGGCCGCCCCCACCGGGATCCACCGGTTCCGCCCTCCCGGGCCGCCCGAGCCCTGGGACGACGTGCGCGACGCGCTGCAGGCGTCGCCGGTGGCCCCGCAGCCCGAGTCACCGTTGGAGAAGATGCTGGGGGCACCGCCCCCGACCTGGGACGAGGCGACCTGCCTCACGCTCAACGTCTGGACACCCGGGGTCGACGACGCCGCCCGACCGGTGATGGTGTGGATCCACGGTGGCGCGTTCGTGAACGGGGCCGGCTCCACGCCGATCTACTCCGGCCGCCGCTTCGCCGAGCACGGCGACGTGGTGGTCGTGACGATCAACTACCGCCTCGGTGCGTTCGGGTTCCTGCACCTCGACCACCTCGACCCCGCCTTCGCCGGGTCGGGCAACGTGGGGATCGCCGACCAGATCGCCGCCCTGCGCTGGGTGCGGGACAACATCGCCGCCTTCGGCGGTGATCCCGGCCGGGTGACGATCTTCGGTGAGTCTGCCGGGGGGATGTCGGTCGCCTGCCTGCTCGCCGCGCCGGAGGCCCAGGGCCTGTTCCACGCGGCGATCGCCCAGAGCGGCGCGCTGAGCCACGTACACCCGCCCGACGCCGCGGCGGCGGTGACCGAGGCGGTGATGCGCCACGCCCGGGTCGCCGATCCCGAGGGCCTGGTGGGCCTTCCGGCGCAGGACCTCGTCGCCGCGCAGGTGGCGGCCACCGCCGAGCTGCCCCGCACCGCGCTGCCGTTCGGGCCGGTCGCCGACGGGGTCGTGCTCCCCGACCGGCCGTTGGAGGCGCTGGCCTCCGGGCGGGCCGGGGCCGTGCCGACCCTCACCGGCACCACCAAGGACGAGATGACCCTGTTCCTGGCCCTTGATCTCGGGATGGCCGAGCCGGACCCCGCCGCCGTACAGCGCCAGGCCCGGCGGTTCTTCGGGGACCGGGTGGAGGAGGTGCTGGCCGTCTACCGGGCCCGCCGGCCCGGCGCGGGCGAGGCCGAGATCCTCACCGCGCTCACCACCGACGCCGTGTTCCGCATCCCCGCGATTCGCCTCGCCGAGGCGCAGGTGCGGGCCGGGCGACCCACCTGGATGTACTGGTTCACCTGGGAGACCCCGGTGATGGGCGGCGTGCTGCGCTCCTGCCACGCCCTCGAACTCCCCTTCGTGTGGGACGCGCTCGACAAGCCGGGGCTGTCGATGCTCACCGGCGACGGGCCTGAGCGCCGCGGGATCGCCGAGGCGATGCACCGGGCCTGGATCGCCTTCGCCCGGGACCACGACCCGGGCTGGCCCGCCTACGACCCGGCGCGTCGCGCCACGATGCGCTTCGACGTCACCTGCGAGGTCGTCGACGACCCCGACGGGTCGGAACGGGCGCTGTGGGACGACTGGGGCGCCCCCGGCCGGGCCGGCTGACCCGCCCGGGCCCACCCGCACCGATACCTCAGCCGGACCGGCTTCCCCCGCCGGCGCCGCTCAGCCGGTCCACTCCCCGCCGTTCACGTCCAGGGCCTGGCCGGTGATGGAACGGGCCCGCTCCGAGGCCAGGAACACGATCGCCTCGGCCACATCCTCCTGCGGGGGGATCTCCCCGAGCGGGATCGCGGCGGTGATCTCGGCGATCACGTCCTCGGGCGGCACGCCCCGGGACTCCGACTGCCAACGGACGTAGGCCTGCACGTTCGGACCCCACATCCAACCCGGCACGACCGCGTTCACCCGGATCCGCTCCGGGGCCAGCTCGAGGGCCAGCGTGCGGGTGAGGCTGAGCAGCGCGGCCTTGGAGGCGGCATAGGCCCCCTCGCGGGGCCGGATCTTGCGGGCGCTCATCGAGGCGACCATCACCACCGATCCACCACCGCGGCGGCGCAACTCCGGCAGGCAGGCCCGGGTGAGGTGCAGGGCACCGAAGAGGTTCACGTCGAAGACCCTGCGCCAGGCCGCCGGGTCGGCGTCGGCGGCCGGCCGTCCCGGGTCCATGCGGAACGCGGAGTGCACCACCGCGTCGATCCCGCCGAACGCCTCCGCCGCCGTCGCCGCCGCCGCCTCGCAGTCCTCGGGGCGGGACACGTCGGCCGGTGCGGCCACGGCCCGCCCGCCGGCGTCCCGGATCTCGCCGGCGATCTGGTCGACCCGGTCGGCGTCGCGGGCCAGCAACCCGACCGCGGCGCCCTCCCGGGCGCAGGCCAGGGCGGTGGCCCGTCCCAGGCCCGGCCCGACGCCGGAGATCACCACCACCTTGCGGTCGAGCAGCACGCGCCGCAGCCTCGCGCGCCGGTGTCCGGGCGTGCGAGATCCCCGGTGTGCACCGCCGGGTCTCGCCGGCCTCAGAGCACGAGCTCGGCCAGGGTCCGCAGCGTCCGGGCGTCGCCGTAGGTCAGGATCGTCGTCACGCACGACTCCCGCCAGGCCTCGAGGTCGTCGCGGATCTTCGCCGCCGGGCCGATCAGCGCCACCGACTCCACCAGCGCCCGGGGCACCAGCCCGGCGGCCTCGTCCTTGCGCCCGGCCAGATAGGCGTCCTGGATGGCCCGGGCCTCGGCCTCCCAGCCCATCCGGGCGAACACCTCGGCGTGGAAGTTCACCTCCCGGGCCCCCATCCCCCCGATGTACAGGGCCAGCACCGGGCGCAGCAGGTCGACGGCCTCGTCCACGTCGTCGTGCAGCACCACCGGCACCGTGGCCGCCACCTCGAAGTCCTCCGGCCCGCATCGCGCCCCCGGCCGGGCGAACCCCTCGGCCAGCGCGGCCCGGTAGAAGCCGTCGGCGGCGGGGCTGAAGTAGATCGCCAGCCACCCGTCGGCGATCTCGGCGGCGAGCGCCACGTTGCGGGGCCCTTCGGCCGCCAGGAAGATCGGCAGGTCGGCCCGCAGGGGGTGGGTGATCGACCGGACCGGTTTGCCGAGGCCGGTGCCGCCCGGGTACGGGAGGCGGAAGAACTCACCGTCGAAGCGCAGCGGCGCCTCCCGGGCCAGCACCCGCCGGATCACCTCCACGTACTCCCGGGTGCGGGCCAGCGGTCGCGGGTAGGGCTGGCCGTACCAGCCCTCCACCACCTGGGGTCCCGAGGCGCCGATCCCGAGCACGAACCGGCCGCCGCTCAGGTGGTCGAGGGTGAGCGCGGCCATGGCCAGGGCGGTGGGGGTGCGGGCCGCCATCTGGCAGATCGAGGTGCCGAGGCGCAGGCGGCGGGTGGCCCGGCCCCACCAGGCCAACGGGGTGAGCGCGTCGGAGCCGTAGGCCTCAGCGGTCCAGATCGAGTCGTAGCCGAGCCGCTCGGCCTCGGCCACCAGCTCGGGCACCCCGGCCGGGGGCTGCGCGCCCCAGTAGCCGATCATGAACCCGAGTCGCAGGTCGGCCGTCACGTCAGGCGTTCTTGGGGATCTCGGTGAACGGCAAGCCCTTCGTCGGGTCTGGCTCCTTGGGCAGGCCCAGGGCCCGCTCCCCGATGATGTTGCGCTGGATCTGATCGGTGCCCCCGTAGATGGCCGGTCCCGGTGAGAACAGGATCTGCTCCTGGGCGATCCCACCACCGGGGGTGTCCCGGCCCATGATCCCGGTCCAGGGACCGAGGATCTCGGTGGCCACCGCCCGGTGGAGGCGCAGCATGTCGCTCATCATGAGCTTGGCGATGTTCGGGGCACCGGCCGCGGCCTGCCCGGCCCGGGCCCGCAGCGCCGAGAACCGCCCGATCTGCTCGAGGCTGTAGAGGCGGGCGATGCCTTGGCGGACCACCGGGTCTCCGGCCCGGCCGAGCTCACGGGCCAGGTCGGTGAGCCCGCGGGACATGCCCAGCCCCCCGGCCCCGGTCCCTCCGGTGCGGAGCTGGCCGGAGAAGTCACCGGCCCGGCGGTCGAGGTGACCGGCGAGCGGGCCGGGGAACGCGGCGCCGGCCGCCCCCGACCCGCCGGACCCCAGCCCGGCCCGTTCGGCGGCGAGGGTGGTGTTGGCAACCGCCCAGCCGTTGCCGACGCCGCCGATCACGTCGTCGACGCCGACCCGGGC
>CALEDW010000013.1 GCA_937949585.1 uncultured Acidimicrobiia bacterium | reverse complement strand
CCTTGCGCCCACCGGCCGCGGAGCGGGACGTTCGTCATGTGCCGCCGGCCCGCCCGCCCACGGTCACCGCCGGGGTGGTCCCGCCGGGACTCGGGGCGCGCCGGCTCGGGCGGGCCCGGGACGCCGCGCCCTCGACGCGGGCCCGGGCCGCCAGCGCCGCCCGGCAGCCGGCGACGTCGTGGACCCGCACCATCGCCGCGCCGTGCCGCAACGCCCACACCGCGGTCACCGCCGTCGCCGCGTCCCGTCCCGCCGGGTCGTCGGGCGCACCCACGGCCCGCAGGAACGACTTGCGGGACGGACCGACGAGCAGCGGCGCCGGCACCCGGGCCGCCAGCACCGGGGTGGCACGCAGCAGCGCCCAGCTGTGCTCGGCGGTCTTGCCGAACCCGATGCCGGGGTCGACCACGATGCGGTCGGCGGCCACGCCGGCGGCCCGGGCGGCGTCCACCCGCTCGGCGAGGAAGTCGCCGACCTCGGCGACCACGTCGCGGTATCGGGGGTCGTGTTGCCTCGTTCGGGGCTCGCCCCGCATGTGCATGAGCACCACGCCGGCGTCGTGGCGGGCGACGACGCCGAGCATCTCCGGATCGGCCCGTCCGGCCGACACGTCGTTGACGATCGTCGCCCCCGCCCGCAGGGCCGCGTCGGCGACGGCGGCCTTCTGGGTGTCCACGCTGATCGGGGTGCCGAGGCCGGCGAGCGCGGCGACGACGGGCACGACCCGCCGGCGCTCCTCGTCCTCCGGGACGGGCTGAGCGCCGGGCCGCGTGGACTCACCCCCGACGTCGATGACGTCGGCGCCGTCGGCGACGAGGCGCCGGCCGTGGGTGAGGGCGTCGGCGGGGGCCCAGAACCGGCCGCCGTCGGAGAACGAGTCGGGGGTGACGTTCAGAACCCCCATCACCCCGCAGCGGCTCCTCAGGGCCTCGGGCCAGGGCGACATCTCCCGCAGCGTACCGGCCGCGCCTGCCGGTACCCCGGGGCCGCAACGGCGGGATCGTGGCCGGCGGCAGCGCTCAGAGCCGGTTGCCGGGGTGTCCGATGAGGCTCATCGCCTCGGCCCGGGTCGCCGCGCTCTCCTTGAACAGGCCCCGCACCGCGCTGGTGACGGTGAGGGCGCCCGGTTTGCGCACCCCCCGCATCGACATGCACAGGTGCTCCGCCTCGATCACCACGAACACGCCCCGCGGGTCCAGCACCCGGACCAGCGCGTCGGCGATCTGGGAGGTGAGGCGCTCCTGCACCTGCGGGCGGCGGGCGAAGCCGTCGACGAGACGGGCGATCTTCGACAGCCCGGTGATCCGCCCGTCGTCGCCGGGGATGTACGCCACGTGCGCCATGCCGTGGAAGGGGACGAGGTGGTGCTCGCAGACGCTGAACAACGGGATGTCCCGGACCATGACCATCTCGTCGTGGTCGGCCTCGAACGTGACGGTGAGGTGACGGGCGGGGTCGTCGTGGAGCCCCTCGCAGATCTCGGCGTACATCGCCGCGACCCGGGCCGGTGTCGACCGCAGCCCGTCCCGGTCCGGATCCTCGCCGATCGCCTCCAGCAGCTCCCGCACCGCCCGTTCGATCCGGCGACGGTCGACCGCGACCGGCCTCTCACCTCGCAGCGGGTGCAGCGACGGTTCGTTCACGCTCCCTCCCGGTATTCGACGACGTCCTCCAGGTTGCGGTAGCGCTCCTCGACGTCGAGGCCGTAGCCCACCACGAACACCGGTGGGATCCGGAACCCGACGTAGCGGATCTGCGGGTCGTCCCGCTGCAGCCCGTCCTTGACCAGCAGGGCACACACCTCGAGCGAGGCCGGGCGGCGCGCCAGGAGATTCCGCCGCACGTAGCCGAGCGTGAGGCCCGAGTCCACGATGTCCTCCACCAGCAGCACGTGCCGGCCGCCGATGTCGAGGTCGAGGTCCTTCAGGATCCGGACGACCCCGCTGCTGCGGGTCGCCGACCCGTACGACGACACGGCCATGAAGTCGAACTCGACGGGCAGGTCGATGGAGCGGGCCAGGTCGCTCATGAACATGAACGCCCCTTTGAGCACACCGACGAGCAGCGGGGAGCGGTCCCGGTAGTCGACGGTGATTTGGGCACCGAGATCCCGCACACGCTGCGCCAGCGCCTCGGACCCGACGATGACGCGTCCGAGGCGCTCGTCGGTCACGGCGGCGAGGCTAGCGAACACCCCAGGCGGCCCTCCCGCCGGGACACCCGCCGCCCACCGGACACCTCGGTGGCGACCGCCCGGTGCTCCACGACGCGCAGCACCCGTTCCACATCCCCCGCGGAGGGGGGCGGCGAGCCCAGCCAGAGCCGGACGGCCCGCCGGGTCAGGGCCCGGGGGGCGCAGGCGAGGACGCGGGTGGACGGGGCGTCCGGTCCCGCCCGCGCCAGCAGCTGCGCGGCGAGACCGTCGAGCAGCTCGGCCTCCTCCCGCAGGAGGCGGGCCTGGCGGGCCAGGATCGGCACCAGGTCGCGCTCGGCGGTGTCGCACAGCTCGGGGAGCACACGGTGGCGGATCCGGTTGCGCCGCAGGTGCAGGTCGTGGTTGGTGCGGTCGTCCACCCAGCGCAGTCCGGCCGCGGTGCAGATCGCCTCGGTGTCCCTCCGGCGCAGCCCCAGCAGCGGCCGCACGAGGTGGCCGCGGCGCGGGGGCATGCCGGCCAGCCCGCTGATCCCGGCCCCGCGCAGGAGGGCCAGCAGGACCGTCTCGGCCTGGTCGTCGGCGGTGTGCCCGACGGCCACCGCGGTGGCGTCCCGGGCCCGGCGCACCGACTCCAACGCGGCGTACCGGGCGTCCCGGGCCCGCGCCTCGAGGTTGGGGCCCGGGGCCACCGGCGCCGCGACCACCTCGAGGTCGGTGCCGAGCCGTTCGGCGGCGTCCCGCACCGCCGAGACGTCGGCCTCCCGCTCCGGCCCCGGCCGCAGCCCGTGGTCGACGTAGACCGCCACCGGCCGCAGCGACCCGGCGGCGAGCGCGAGCAGCGCGAGCGAGTCCGCACCGCCCGAGCAGCCGACCACCAGGGGTGCCCGCAGGCCGGCGAACGACACCGGACCCGGCGCCGGGACGGGTCCGGTCACGGCACGCCCCCCGGGGGATCGGGGGCGAGCAGTTCGCCGCTGCGCAGCAGCCCGAGCAGCTCCTCGGTGCCGTACAGGCCCAGCCGGCGTCCGATCCGGCGCAACCCGGCGTAGACGTTGGAGCGGCTCATGCCCAGCTCGGCGGCGACCGCGGTGACCGACCGCCCGGCCGCGAGGTGCTCGATGATCCGGCGTTGCTTTGGGGTGAGCGAGCCCAGGCGCGCCCGCGCCTCTCGGACTCGGGGAGGGGGAGCCGGCGGCGCCGCCGGGGCCTGGGGTTCGAGCCGCGTGAGGTGGACCCCGACGGTGCCGCTGGTCGCCGAGCCGGTGCGGGCGTCCGGGGGGTCCGCACCCCGGTCGTGACGGGCGAGCGCCCGCAACGACTCGGCCCGGACCCGCCGCCGCAGTTCCGGTTCGGGAGGGGCACCCGGCCCGCAGACCGCGTCGACGGCCCGCAGCAGCTCGGAGGGATCGAACGGCTTCGTGATGTGATCCAGCGCCCCCTCGATACCCCCGCGCCAGCGGTGCGTGTCGTCGACGAGGGCGGTGAGCAGGAAGACCGGTACCTCGCTCAGCCGCCGGTTGCGGGGCGACTTGAGCTCCTGGAGCACGGCCCAGCCGTCGACGTCGGGCATCATGAGGTCGAGGAACACCACGTCGGGTACCTCATCGGCGAGCAGCGCCAGTGCCTCGGCGGCCGACGCCGCGGCGAGGACGCGGTGCCCGGCTCCCTCGAGGTTCACCGTCACGATGGTGCGGATGTCGGGATCGTCGTCGACGACCATGACGACGGCCACGGCCGAAGGCTAGCCAGCGACCGCCGGCGTCCCGTCCGGGGCGGCAGGCGACACCCCCGGGCGTCCCAACCACCGTTCCGGGTGTTCCAGCTCTGCCAGGGTCGGCAGGCACGTCGGTGCCTCCCAGAGGTCGCGGAGCAGCTGGGGGCCACCGGCGCGGGACACCGCGTCGCAGAACCGCTCGCCCACCGAGTACTGGCGGACCTTCATCTCGAACCCGAGGACCCGCGCCGCCAGCCCCTCCAGGCCGCCGACCGACCGGCGGGCCGCCAATGCGGGGCCGATTCGCTCGCTGCCCGGGTCGACGAGGACACCGACCCGGCGCATCACGAAGTTGCCGTGCCCTTCGAGCAGTGACATCAGCGCTTGGATCTCCTCGATCGCCCGGCGCTGCTCCTCGCGCATCACGAGGGCCAACGGGCCCCCGGCCGGCACCGCCCGGCGCGCCCGCAGGTGCTCCAGGACCCGGGCCCCGGCCGCGAGCACCGCCGCGGGGTCCAGGTCGAGCGCCTCGACCACGCGGGTCACGAGTGAGTGCAGGTGGCCGTGCAGCCACGGCACCCCGGAGAACTGGGCCAGGTGCGTGAGCTCGTGGGCCACCACCCACGCCCGGAAGGCCCGCGGCGGGACCCCGAGGCGGTGCTCGGCACCGATGACGTTCGCCGCCACCAGGTAGATGTGCCCCGGCTCCCCCACCCATGGGTCGTACTGGCCCAGCACCCGGCGCGAGGCGTAGGCGAGCACCGCGCCGAGCTCCCCCGCCGCGACGCGACGCCCCAGCCGGGCGAGGGGACGCGCCGCCGGCCGGGCGCCCAGCCGGCTGGTGAGCGGCTCCAGCAGCCGGCGGGCGAGCCGGACGTTGCGCCGGCACCACTCGTCGCGGGCCAGGATCTCGATCGGGGCCTCGGGGGGGACGGGCAGACCGGTGAGCTCCTCGAGGAGCGGTCGGGCCCGTGCGGCCAGCTCCGCCACCTCGTGGCGCAGCGCGTCACCGGCGTACGAGTGGGACAGCAGATCGGGCCCCGCCCAGCGCACGGCGAGGAGCTCGGCCCGGGACCAGTCGACCGGCTCGGGTGGGGCGGTCGGCCCCACGAGCGCGGTCACACCCTCACCGACCCCGGTGGCGCAGGCGCCAGACGCGCAGGTAGTAGCCCACGGGCAGCGCCACCACCAGCACGGCGGCGGCGGAGATCACGAACACGAAGGCCAGCCAGTAGTGCCAGGGTCGTCCTTGGGCGATCACGCCGGTCGCGGCCCCGGCCGGGGTCGCCGCCAGGAGCGTGGACAGGCATACCAAACCGGCGAGCAGGAGTCGTCTCACGGGGAGGGGATGGTAGAGCGTTTCGGTGCTCCCCCCGCCACGCGGGCTCACGACCCGGGCGGCAGGCCCAGCCCGAGGGCAGCGGCGATGCGCCGGCGCAGGTGGTCGGGCGCCTCGTCGCGGCAGCGAACGGCCACCACCCGCCGGATCTCGACCTCGAAGTCGAACCCCCGCGCGCACGGCGGGCACTCGTCGAGGTGCCGGGTGATCGCCCGCCGTTTCCACACCGTGAGCTGCCCGTCGAGGTAGTGGTACACGCGTTCGATCGCGTGGTCGCAGTTCACGGCCGCCCCTCGACCGACCTGCACGCGCCGAGCGCCCGTCCCCCGACCGGTCCCGTTCCCTGCCGTGGTGCGCTCACCCCGGTTCCCCCACCGTCTCGACCACCTCCGGCTCGCCCGCGGACGGGGTCTGTGACCGGCCTGCGACACCGATCCCCCGACGCCGGGCCACTTCCCACAACCGCTTCTGGAGCTGCCTTCTTCCCCGGTGCAGCCTGCTCATCACCGTGCCGATCGGGACGTCCATGATCTCGGCGATCTCCTTGTAGGAGAAGCCCTCGACGTCGGCGAGGAGCACGGCCATCCGGAACTGCTCGGGCAGGCTCTCCAGCGCCGCCTTCACCTCGTCGTCGGGGAGCGCCTCGATCACCTCGACCTCGGGGCTGCGTTCTGCGGCCACCGCCTCGAGTCCGCCGAGCCTGCGGAAGAGGTAGAAGTCCTCGACGTCGTCGAGCTGCTCGTGCTCGGGCCGCCGCTTCCGAGCCCGGTAGGAGTTGATGAAGGTGTTCGTCAGGATCTTGTAGAGCCACGCCTTGAGGTTCGTGCCCTCCTTGAACCCGGCGAAGGCCCGGTAGGCGCGCAGGTACGTCTCCTGGACGAGATCCTCGGCGTCGGCCGGGTTGCGGGTGAGGCGGAGCGCCGCCGAGTACAGGGCCGACATGTAGGGCATCGCCAGCTCGGCGAACTGCGCGGGATCGGCCACCCGCCGAGGATATCGGGGCGCTCCGGGCCGGCTCCCGCCTAGGGTGGCGCCCCGTCGACGGCGGGAGGTGCGCAGGTGCGGTGCCTGGTGACGGGAGGCGCGGGGTTCATCGGTTCGCACCTCGTGGACGCACTGGTGGAGGCCGGTCACGAGGTGCGTGTCCTCGACGACCTCTTCACCGGCCGCCGAGCGCAGGTGCACCCGGACGCCGAGCTGCGGATCGGCTCGATCACCGATGCCGCCGTCCTCCGCGAGGCGCTGGCCGGCGTGGAGGTTGTGTTCCACCAGGCGGCCCACGGCGCGGTGGGACGGTCCCTCGCCGACCCGGCCGCCACCGACGCGGTGAACGTGCACGGCACGGTCATGGTCCTCACCGCCGCCCGCGACGCCGGGGCCCGGCGAGTGGTGTTCGCGTCCTCGAGCAGCGTCTACGGGGGTGCCGCCGACCCGCCGACGCCGGAATCGGCTCCCACCCGACCCCGGAGCCCCTACGCCGTGAGCAAACTCGCCGCGGAGTGGTACTGCCGGGTGTTCGCCGAGGTCTTCCCCCTGGAGACGGTGGCGCTCCGGTACTTCAACGTGTTCGGGCCTCGCCAGCGACCCGACTCGACCTACGCGGCGGTGATCCCGCTGTTCACCCGGGCGATGCTCGCCGGCGAGGCCCCGGTGATCTTCGGCGACGGTCGTCAGAGTCGCGATTTCACGTTCGTGACCGACGTGGTGCGCGCGAACCTGCTCGCCGCCGAGGCCCCGACCGAGGTGTGCAACGCCGGCGTCTACAACGTCGCGCCGGGGACGGCACGAACGCTGCTGGAGCTCGTGGAGGTCCTGGCCCACCTGACCGGCTGGGAGGGCACCCCCCGCTTCGGTCCCCCGCGTCCGGGCGACGTTCGGCGCAGCCAGGCCGACGCCACCGCGGCCCGTCGCGACCTCGGCTGGCACCCGACGGTGCCGTTCGAGGAGGGTCTGGCCCGCTACGTGCAGTGGCTCCGCGCGAGTGCGGGGTGAGACGCCCGGCGGCACCGGGAGGGAGCCGGAGATGGGACTCGAACCCATGGCCTGCTCATTACGAGTGAGCTGCTCTGCCGTCTGAGCTACTCCGGCGCGACCGGGTGGAGCCGGTCGGTCCGGCCGGATGCTACCCGTCGTCCCGACGGACCCCTCCTGCGGTGGCGGGCGGCGGCAGGTTGAGCATCAACC
>CALEDW010000012.1 GCA_937949585.1 uncultured Acidimicrobiia bacterium | reverse complement strand
GCCGTCGGTGCGGTGGTGCTGTTCGGTGCGGCGTGCTGGTACGTCACCGACACGATCACCGGCCGGGTCGCCCGGTCGCGCAGCGACTACACCGGCCTGCTCCAGGACTCCCGCGACGCGGTGTACTACCCGGTGCGGGCCCTGCTCGACGGGGTGAACCCCTACGACAGCCGGGGGCTGGGTCCCTACTTCACCCGCTACCCGGTCGGCCAGGAGTTCCCGCTCTACAGCCCGCTGCACTTGCTCGTGCACCTGCCGCTCGGATTCCTCTCGCTCGACGCGGCCCGCTGGACCTACCTGGCGCTCAGCCTCGCGCTGGCCCTGGCGGTGGCGGCGGTGGCGCTGGCGCTGGCGCGCCTGCCGGTGACGGTGGCGACGGTGTGCGGGCTCGGCGCGCTGGTGGTGGCGAGCGTGCCGGGCCGCTGGAGCCTCTACAACGGCCAGCCGACATTCCTGCCGGTGATCGGGGTGTGGGCGGCGCTGGCGGGCCGGGAGGACCGCCCGACGCTCGGGGTGCTCGGGGTGCTGGCCGCGCTCACCAAGCCGAGTTTCGGGATCCCGCTGGTGGCGGTGCTGCTGGCCCGCCGGCAGTGGCGGGTGGCGGCCTGGGGGACGGGGATCGCGATGGCGGTCTCGGCGGCGGTGTCGGTGCGGCTGGTGAGCGCCTCGGGCGGGCTCGGCGGGTTCGTGCGGGCGCTGCGCTCTGCCTACGACGTGACGACCACCTCCGAGCAGAGCGAGGTGCGCTCCATCGCGCGCATCGACGCCGCGTCGGCGCTCGCCCGCACCTTCGGGTGGCGCCCGTCGCCCACCGGCGCCGCGCTGGCCGGCTTGCTCGTCGCGCTGGCGGGCCTGGTGGCGCTGTGGCGGCTGCACGCCCGCCGCCCCGACGCTGCCCGCACCGACCTGTCGGTCACCCTGGCCTGCGCGGTGATCCTGGTCGCCACGTTCCATGCCTGGTACGACGCGATCCTGTTCGTGTTGCCGCTGCTGCTCCTGCTGCAGCCGCCGGCCGACCCGTCGCTGTGGCCGGCCCGGGCCCGCACGGCCGTGTTCGTGGTGGTGCTGGTGAGCGTGCTGAACCCGTTCGACATCGGTCCGCTGCGCACGGCGATCGGCGGCGCCCGGCGGGCGGTAAGCGGCACACGGGTGACCGGCCTGGGCCTGCTCGTGACGCTGGCCGTCACCGCGTGGGCGGCCTGGCGGACGGGGGGGCATCCTGGGCTGCGCCGACCCGGCGCTCCGGCGGGGGTGCACGGGTCGGCGAGCGTCGGGACGGGCTCAGCCGGTCGTGGCTGAGTCGGGGCCGGTCGAGTCGGGTTCGGTAGTCGAGGTGAGCCAGGCGTCGACGAGCCGATGGGTCCGCCAGTGCACGTCCTCCATGAGGTCGTGGCGGAACCGGCCGTTGCGGCCGGCGCTCAGCAGCCCGGTGATCCCCGTCCCGGCCTCGAGGCGGCGACGGACGCCTTCGGTGCTGCGCAGGAAGAGCGGGTAGGCGAGCGGGGCCCGCATCACCCGCACCTCCAGCACCCTCCGTTCGACGTCGGGAATCAGGTCGGCGAGCGACGCGGTGCAGGCGGCGGCGAGCTCATGGTCTGCCGCCCTCCAGAGGTCGTCGCCGATCTCGGCGCCGAGGTCGCACACGACGATGGCGTGACCGTCGGGGGCGAGCCAGGGGGCGGCGCGGGTGGTTTCGGTGGCCCGGAAGATCGGTCGGTCGTCGGGGAACCACACCATCACGTCGGGGAGCGCGTCCCGGCCGGCCAGCACGAGGTTCACGAGCACCAGCGGCCGGAACCGCAACGTCCGGAACGGGGCGAGGCGGGGATGACCGCCGCACAGGTCGTCGAGGTGGGTGACCGGCACGGTGCTGACCACCCGGTCGGTGGGGATCTCGGCACCGTCGGCGGTGCGCACGCCGATCACCCGGTCGCCGTCGAGCACGATCCGCGCGACCGCCCGTCCGGTCTCGACCCGCCCGCCGAGCGCCCGCACCTGCGCAGCGAGCGCGGCACACACGGTGGCGACGCCGCCCCGGGGATACACGTGGTGCACCCAGGGGCTCTGGGGGAGGGTGGCGCAGTAGCCGATCGCCACCGCCCGGCGGAGGACGAGGGACGCAACCCACAGCCCGACGGTGCCTGCCACGCCGGCCGGCACCTTCTCGAGGGCGGTCGCGGCCAGTTCGGTCGCGGGGCGTCCCGACCACTTCTCCAGCAGGGGTACGGCAACCGTGTCGGCGAAGGGCGCCCCGTAGGCCCGCCGGGCGGCCTGCGCCGCGCTGTCGGGGGGGTCGGCCGGGGCGCGGCGGTGTGACCACAGGCGGGCGGCCAACGCCCCGAACACGAAGCGCGGCTCGGCGAGCAGCCCGAGGGGGTACCCCCGAGTGCGCCCGTCGACGCGGACCACCTCGGCGTAGCGGCGCACCGGCCGGCAGCGGGCCCCGATCCCCACCGAGGCGGCGAGGCGGTTGGTGATGAAGTGCGCGCCGAGGTCGAAGGTGTGGCCGTGCTCGTCGACCTCGGTGGCGGCCATCCCGGCAAGGGTCTCCGACGCCTCGAGGCAGCACACGTCGTGGCCCCGACGGGCGGCGACCCGTGCCGCGGTGAGCCCGGCGACCCCCGCCCCGACGACCACCACCGGTGGCCGCCCCCTCACGTCTGGCCCCTCGGGGTGGTGCGGGTGCGCAGCGAACCTGGAGAACGAATCGCCGAGCGATTCGTCGGCCAGAGCGCGGGGTGAAGGGGGTGTCCACAGGGACGAGCGGCGTCGGCGGCCCCGAGCCGTGGCGGCGAACCGCCGGATACGAGGTGGCACGGCGATTCGGCGGGCGATTCGGCGGGCGGTTCGGGGGTGGCGGTTCGGGACGGCAGAGCCGGCGAGCTCACGTCCGGGGGCGTGGGTCCGGTCATGGTCGTTCGAGCTCGGCGGCCAGCAGCGCCCCCCGGCCGGCGGCGGTGAACGCAGCGTCCCACACGGTGCCGGCAGCCAGCGCCAGCGGGGCCCGCAGCGACAGGTGGCGGGCCGGCCGCTCCCCCGCGCCGGCGTCGACGAGGAGGTTGCGCAGCGAGTACACCCAGTTCACCGGGCTCAGGATCGTCCGTACCCTCCGCACCCGCAACCCCACCCGCCGGGCGAGGGTGCCGAGGGCACCGGCGTCGTAGAGATGGAGGTGGCGGGGGAAGTGGTAGCCGCCCCAGTGGCGGCGGCGGAACCAACGGGCGTCGGGCGAGGCGGTGTTGTCGGTGACGACGTGCACCCGCCCGCCGGGCACGAGCCGCTCGGCGATCACCCCGAGCAGCTCCGCCGGTTCGGGGACGTGCTCGATCGTCTGGATACACAGCACGAGGTGGTAGGCACGGGCGGGCAGGTCGAGGTCCTCGATCGCCCCGTGGTGTACCTCCAGGCCGCGCCGGCGGGCCGCGGCCACCGCCCGGGCGTCGACGTCGACCCCTTCCAGGCGCCAGGTGGGGCTGCCGTGGCGGGCGAGGATCGCAAGGTGGAACCCGTCGCCGCATCCGACGTCGAGGATCCGGGCCCCGGTGGGCAGCCCGTCGACCACGGGGGCGAGGCGACGAGCCTCCAGCCAGGTTCGGGCCCGGTGCACGAGCCCGAACTCGTCCTCGGAGAACTCGAAGGCGTGGTAGCGATCCGGGTAAATCACCGGAAACGCCGCGGGCGCAGGCCGGGGGTCGAGGTAGATGGTGCCGCATCGGCGGCAGCGCCAGGCCAGCCACTCGTCGCCGGAGGTGCCGTACTCGAGGTCGGGACCGGCCGCCACCGGCTCCCCGTCGGGGACCTCGCAGGTCCCGCAGGTGCCCGGTTCGGTGGGCAGCCCCCCGGTGTGCACTGCACCCATCGGTAGCGCCTGGGACCACCACCGTGCAATCCCACTCCCGCGTGAGGCAAGACCAGACCTCACGCGCGCGGCCGAAACGCCCGGGCCGTCACCGGAGGGGTTCGGTGACCGAGACCACCCGACCGGTGGGCACGTCGGTCCGCACCACCTCGCGCCCGCTCGCCGGGAACTGCACCCGCAGCTCGGCCACCCGGTCGACGCCGGGCCCGAGCCCCACGTGCACCGTCCGGTCGCTCTGCCCCAGGTAGTCGGTGACCGACTGCACCTCGAACCGCCGGGGCCGCTCCCCCTCCCGCACCGTCACCGCCACCACCGCCCCCCCGGCGTCGCGCACCGAGCGGGTGCCCCGCACCCGCACCCCCAGCCACGACCCCGTCCCCGGGGTGACGTTGCGGTAGTAGGCGAGCGCTCCGCCGGCCCGGGCGACCACCAGGTCGAGGCGACCGTCGCCGTCGCCGTCGAG
>CALEDW010000011.1 GCA_937949585.1 uncultured Acidimicrobiia bacterium | reverse complement strand
CAACGCCTCGCGCAGGGTCGCGACCCGCACGGCGAGGGCCTCCCGTGCGGCCCGAGCCGCGACCTCCGCGGTGCGGGCCGCGGCCTCGGCGCGTCGGGACCGCCGGATCGCCGCCCGTCGCTCGGCGGCCACCCGCCCCACGAGCTCGCGTCGATAGGTGAGCTCCGTGATCGAGTCCGACGAGAGCAGCCGGGCGAGGGCGCCGCCGCCCGCACCCTCCCGGTAGGCGGCGGCGGCCACCGTCTCGACCTGCCGGCGCGCCCGTTCGGCCGCGAGCCGGGCCGCCTCGGCGGCCCGGCTCGCGGCGTCGGTGCGGGCGGCGGCCTCGGCCAGCTGCGCGGCGGCGGCGGCCAGCGCGCTGCGCACCTGCACCACCCTGGCGGTGGCGACGTCGAGGCGCGCCTGCGCCCGCTGCGCCGCAGCCGTGAGCCCGGCGATGCGCACCGCCGGGTCCGTCGCCGTGCCCCCCGCAGGAGCCCACGGGACCGGCGCCGCCGATCGGACCGCCCCGGGCAGCAGCCCGCAGGCGGCGGAGACACACGCCACGAGGGCCACGAGGCGGAACGGCCGCGACCGGGCGGGGGACGGCATCGCAGGAGTGTTCGGCACGGGGACCGGGCATCTTCACACGCCCTACCCCGCACCGCCACCCCCGTCCGGGTGCGGGGAGGCTCCCCGGGTCGGCCCGGGGCCGACCTCAGCCGGCGCGGTCGTGGCGCTGGGCGTGCTCGGCGGCCTCCAGCACCCCGCAGCCGGTCATCACCCCGGCCCACCCACCGAGGAACGCCCCGGCGAACACCCCGACCGCCGCACCCATGAGCAGGGCCGGCCCCAGGTCCCAGTCGCTGCCGGCCAGGGCCAGGAACACCAGCAGCGCCCACCCGCCGGCCCCGGCGACCATCCCGATCGCTGCACCGATCGTCGCCCGCCGCCAGAAGGTGTGCTCGGCCCGGATCTGGCGCTCGTCGACCACCTCGTCGGCGCCGACCGGCGCGACGGGCAGCTCCACACGCCCCGGCACCTCGACATCGGTCCCGTGCTGCTCGACCGCCACGGCGCGCACCTCCCCTCCCACGGCATCGATCGTCCGACGACTACCACACCCGCACCGGGCGGGCCAGGGTCGAAGGTCCACACCGGGGTTCCCGCGGCGCACGCTCAAGTTCGAACCCGCCCGCCGCCGAGAAACACCTCGAGGCACAACGGACGACCGCGAACGTTCCGGAGCCAGGGACCGGTGTTCATCTTCTTCCTGCAAGTTCGCGAGACCTTGCACGGCGGGCGGGTGTACGTGTTCTCGGTCCTCGTCGCGCTCACCTGGCTGCTGTGGGCCCTCAAGTGCGCGCTCTCCCGTCGCTACCGACCCTGGACCCAGGACTACCCCGCCACCGCGTCGGTGATCATCCCGGTGGTCGACGAACCGGTCGGACTGTTCCACGAGGTGCTCGACCTCATCACCGAGCAGCGGCCCCACGAGGTGATCGTGGTGATCAACGGGCCCCGCAACGAGAAGCTCGAGCGGGTCTGCGCCGGCTACCCGGGCGTCACCTGGACCTGGACGCCGGTACCGGGCAAGCGCAACGCCATCCGCGAGGGGCTCGAGCGGGCGACCGGCGAGATCGTCGTGCTGGTCGACTCCGACACCCTGTGGACCGACGGGACCTTGCGCGAGCTGCTGAAGCCGTTCGCCAACCGCAAGGTGGGTGGGGTGACCACCAACCAGCGGATCGTCGACGCCGACCGCAACACCCTCACCCGCTGGGCCGACTGGTTGGAGAGCATCCGGGTCCGCTACTCGATGCCGGCCATGAGCGTGCTCGGGCAGGTGGGCTGCCTGCCCGGGCGGACCATCGCCTTCCGCCGGTTCATCCTGGAGCAGGCGATGCCGAACTTCCTGAACGAGAAGTTCCTCGGGGTGTTCCTCGAGGTGAGCGACGACCGGACGCTCACCAACGAGTGCCTCAAACAGGGCTACAAGACCGTCTACCAGTCGACGAGCCGGGTCTACACCGACGCGCCGGTCGGGTTGCGCAAGCTGGCCAAGCAGCAGCTCCGCTGGGCCCGGGGCAGCCAGTACAACACCTTGCGAATGCTGCCGTGGATGTTGCGGCACACCCCGATCCTGGCGTTGTTCTACGTGTCCGACATCGTGATGCCGTTCCTGCTGCTGGCGGCAGGGACCGGGTGGGCGTACCGGGCCCTCACCGGCGACCGGGTGAACTTCTACGCCGGCATCACCTTCGGGTACGGCCGGGCGGTGGGCATCACGCTCATCGTGGTCCTCACCCTGGCGGCGACGTGGATCTCCGCCTACCTACGCCAGGCCCGCCACTTCGAGGAGAAGCCCCACGATCTGTGGATGCTCCCCCTGTTCACCGTGCTGAACACCTGCCTGCTCATGCCCATCCGCATGTACGGGTTCATGCGGATGGCCCGAAACGACGGCTGGGGCACCCGCCGCAACGCCTTCGACGGCGAGCGTCGGCGCCGGATCAACCCCTACGCCGCGATCCCGTACCTGCTGGCCGCCTGCTTCATCGCCGCCGGAGTCGCGTACCGTGGCTAACCGCCTCACCTTCGGCGCGCTGAGCGTGACCCTCGTCGGGATCGGTGTGTTCGTCTACACCTCGCCGACCCCACCGGCGGGGGGCAGCGACCGACGCCTCGTCGCCGACGCCGCCCATCGGCCCACCTCGGACACGGAACGGTCCGGTGCCCGGGACGGGACCCGGCGGCCGCTGCGCCCACCCCGGGGCCGCTCGGCGCTCGACGGTGCCCCGAACGTGCCTCGGGTCGTGGTCACCCGCACGGTGCGGGTGCTGCGGGAACGCACCCGGGTCGTGCGGGCCCCGATGCCGGGTCCCACCCGGCCGTCGCCCCCGACGACCCGCCCCGGCAAACGCCCCCTGCCCGACGGGCCGCGGATCGTCAGCTGCGCGGACTTCCGCTGGCAACAAGACGCGCAGGCCGCGTACATCGCCGACCTGAACGACCCGTACGGCCTCGACGGGCCGCCCGGTCCCCGCAACGACGACGGGATCGCCTGTTCGCTGCTCCCGGTCGACCCCACCCGGCCGCCGTCGGTGCCGGTGTGGCCGGCGCCGCCGCCCCCCCCGCCGCCCGAGCCGCTGCCGGCCACCCCGACCATGGCCGAGCTGCTGGCCCCGAGCCGCGTCTACTACGGCGTGTCGACCCCCGACGCCCCGCACGATTTCAAGGATTTCGAGATCTTCGTGTCCCGGGCCGGCAAGCGACCCAACCTCATCCACTGGTTCCACGGCTGGGACCGGGACTTCAACCCCGAGTTGGTGATCCGCTCCTGGCGGCGGGGGGCCCTGCCCCTCATCACCTGGGAGCCCCGGGCCACCATCCAGCCCGACCAGCCCGGCTACGACAACGCCAACGACGGGATCAAGCTGGCCCGGATCATCGACGGGACCTGGGATCCCTACATCGACGCCTACGCCGCTGCGGTGCGCGACCTGGGGCTCCCGGTGGCGATTCGGTTCGCGCACGAGATGAACGGCAACTGGTTCCCCTGGTCGGAGGAACGCAACGGCAACCAGCGGGGCGAGTACGTGCAGGCGTGGCGGCACGTCTGGTCGCGCTTCGAAGCGGCCGGCGCCACGAACGTGATCTGGGTCTGGAGCCCCAACGTGGTCACCGGCCGGCCCAGCGTGCGGCTCGCCCCCCTGTACCCGGGGGACGACGTGGTCGACTTCGTCGGCGTGGTCGGCTACTACCGCCGGGTGATCTACGAGCCCGACGGACGGGCGAAGCCGGCGACCTTCGACAACACCTACCGCTCCACCCTCGACGAGCTCCGCACGTTCACCGCCAAGCCGATCGTGCTCACCGAGGTGGGGGCAACGGAGATCGGCGGCAAGAAGGCCGAGTGGATGACGAGCTTCTTCGAGACCCTGCCGCGCTACCCCGACATCATCGGGTTCGTCTGGTTCAACCACTCGGTGAACGGGAACGACTGGCGGATCGAGTCGTCGCGGCGGGCCACGGAGATCTTCCGGGCCGGGGTGGCCGACGAACGCTACGGCGAGGGGCGCTGGTCGGCCCGCTAGCCGCCGCCCGGCGCGACGTCGGTGCCGGAGTGGAGCCCGTAGCGCGGGTAGGGGCCGAAGAAGCCGTGCTCGTGCAGCCCGTAGCCCACCCGGCCGTCGTCGGCCTCGAATCGCGCCACGTGGTCCACGATCCCGTACCACGCCCAGGTGTCCAGCTCGGCCATCGGCCAGCTGCGGTGCTCGACCACGAGGTCACCCCGCCAGGCCCCGTGCCGGAAGTCGTCACCGACCCCGTAGCCGGTGCCGACGGCCACGTAGGCGTGCACGAGCGGCACGACCCGCACCTCCAGCGGCCCGGCCGGCGCCTCGGGGAACCGCAGCCTAGACGGGGTGGTGATCATCCGGGTTCCGGGATCGAGGCGGTGCTCGAACTCGGGACGGCCCAGGTGCTGGGGGGGACGGTCGGGGTCGGGCCAGATCCGCACCGCCTCCTCGAGGGTACGGGTCCCGTCGGGCTCCTCCTGGCACATGTACAGCAGCGCCGAGTCACCGAAGTCGATGGGGGCGTAGTTCCAGATCCCCACGAGCTGTGGGGTCCCGGCCCGGATCCCGGCCGGCTCCTCCTCGCCCACGGGGCGCACCCCCCACGAGCGGTCGCGGGTCCCCCACCACCGGTCGGGGGTGACGGCGAAGTCCTCGGACCCCACCGCGAGGCGGCCCCGCCAGCGCCCGGTCTGGGCGAAGCGGACCGTGTCGAACAGCACCCGTCCGTGCCGGCGGATGTGCTGGCGGGGCTCCAGGTACGCCGGGATCGTCCCCCGCCACTCCAGCTCGGCCGCCAGCGGGTAGTCGCCCGCTTCCAGCACGAACCGCAGCCGCCGCAGCGGCTCCGGCACCTCGAGGCGGAACGGTCCCACCCGGGTGTCCATCCGGTCGCCGAGGCGCCGTGAGGCCCGGACCACGTGGTGGGTGTCGCCACGGCGCACGCAGAGGAACGCGTCCTGGGTCCCGAGGTTGGGGTACACGCCCATGCCCGCAACCGCCACGAGCTCGCCCGAGCACG
>CALEDW010000010.1 GCA_937949585.1 uncultured Acidimicrobiia bacterium | reverse complement strand
CGCCCCGTCGGTGATCTGCGACGAGTTCCCGGCGGTGATCACCCCGTCGGGCTTGAACGCCGGCTTCAGCTGGGCGAGCTGCTCCACGGTCGAGTCGGGCCGGATCCCCTCGTCGGTGCGCACGGTCTCGGGCCCGGCCTCGGTCTCGACGTCGATGGGGACGATCTCCCGCTCGAAGCGGCCCTCGGCGGTGGCCTGCGCGGCCCGCCGGTGCGACTCCACGGAGAACGCGTCGTTCTCCTCGCGGCTGATGTTCCACTTCTCGGAGATGAGCTCGGCCGAGATCCCCTGGGGCACGAGGTTCGGGTACCGCTTCGTCATGAGCGGGCCGAACGGGAACCCGACCTTGCCCTCGGCGAACGAGGCGCCCATCGGGACGCGGGTCATCGACTCGACCCCGGCCGCGATCACGACGTCGTAGGCCCCGGCCATGACCCCCTGGGCGGCGAAGTGCGCGGCCTGTTGCGACGAACCGCACTGGCGGTCGACGGTGGTCCCCACGGTGTCCTCCGGGAACCCGGCCGCGAGGGCGGCGTTGCGCCCCACGTTGACGGCCTGCTCGCCCACCTGCATGACGCAGCCCATGATCACGTCCTCGACGATCGCCGGGTCGATCCCGGTGCGCTCCACGAGCGCCCGCAGGGTATGGGCGGCAAGGTCGACGGGGTGGACGTCCTTGAGCTTGCCGTTCCGTCGGCCCAGGGGCGTGCGGACGGCGTCGACGATCACGGCGGTGGGCATCTCGGCTCCTCTCGTCTCCCGTCCGGGGGCGCCGTCCGAGGCGCCGCGGGCGGGACCGGCAGGTCGCGCCGGTGGGCTCAGGATAGGGGATCCGCTACCGTGCCCGCCCGTGCGGGACATGAGCCGTGCGCTCGGCGACGGCGGCATGCCGCTGCTGGCGCAGCTGGGGCTCGACTTCGAGCGCTACGGCGAGGGCTGGGTGGAGGCCACCTGGGTACCGACCGAGTCGGCCTGCAATCCGGTCGGCACCGTCCACGGCGGCGTGTACGCCGTGGTGCACGACGCGGCCATGAACTTCGCCACCAGCTCGGCACTGGAACGGGGCGAGCACGGAGCGACGATCTCGATCGCCTACCAGACGATCCGGGCCGCCCGGGCCGGGGACCGCCTCGCGGTGCGGGCCGAGGTCGTACGCCTCACCCGCCGGATCGCCTACCTCGAGAGCCGCATCCGCGGCCCCGAGGGTGAGGCGGTGTCCACCGCCACCGGGACGTTCTCGCTGCGCCGCCGGGAGCCCTGAGCTCAGGCGCCCTCGGGCGGCTCGTCGATGCGGGTCGCCAGCGTGCGCGCCCCGGTGGCGGCCCGCTCGAGCATGGCCCGACGCTCCTCGTCGCCGAGACGGTCCCAGTGGGCGACCAGCGTGTCGAGGTAGCCCTTCACGGCGGTGAGCGGCGTGCGCAGCTCGTGGGCCCGGTGCGCGGCGCCGGCCCGGCGGCGAACCTCCGACTCGGCGAATCGGGCGGCGGCCTCCCGTTCCCGCTCGTAGGCCTGGGCCCGCGCGATCACCAGCGCCGCCTGGTCGGCGAACGCCTGCATCACCGGCAGGTCGTCCTCGTCGGGCTCCCGCCCCCGACCGCTGCACACCACGAGCACCCCGAGCACCGATCCCGCAGCCCGCAACGGCACGACGGTCAACGCCGTGATCCCCCATCGGCGGAACCCGGGCCGCCACGGTTCCAGCCACGTCGAGTACCGGTCGTCGGTCTCCACGTCGGCGACGATGGTCGGTCGCCGCCGGTCCATCGTGTCCTTCAGCGGCCCGGGACCCCGCAGGACCACCACCGGCGGCAACTCGGTGAGGTCGCCGGGGGCCGTGGGGACGAGGTTGCCGTCGGCGTCGACCAGCATCACCACCACGACCACCGCGCCGAGGGCCTCCCGGGCCCTGGCGGTGACCGACTCCAGCGTCGCCTCCAGACCCGGTTCCGAGGTGAGCGACCGGAGGGCGTCCTGCACCCGGTCGAGCGCCAGGACCGCCCGGCGCCGTTCCCGGGTGAGCACGTCCACGATCAGCACGCTGAGGGCGAGGCAGCCTGCGAAGGCCACGTACGTGGCCGTCGGCAGCCGGTACTCGGCATCGACGAGCAGCTCGGCGGACACGGCTGCGGCGAGGACGAGCGGGACCGACTCCAGCCCGCCGCGCAGCCCGGCGATGGCGGTGTCGATCACCACCGCCGTGAGGTAGACGCACAGGACCCCCGCGAGGAGCTCCGGAACCAGCAGGCTGCAGCCGAACCCGGCCACGACGGCCAGCACCAGGTCGACGAGACGGGTCCCGACCAGCACCCGGGCCGCGACCCGGTCGATGAGCGCCGTGAGGGTCACGTACCCGGCGATGACCCCGGCGACCACGAGGCGTCGTCGGGGCTCGAGGCCCGGGACGATCGCCACCGACCCGGCGATGACGAGCCCGATCGGGACCCGCAGGCGCGCCGCGGCGTCCACGGCCCGCAGGTGGGCGGGACCGAACGGTGGACCCACCTCGAGTGCCCGCCGGAGCCGCCGCGCCCAACCCGCCGACCGCCACGTCACGGCCGGAGCGCCTCGGTGATCGGCGCCAGTGCGTCGAACGCCGCCTCGAAGGCCCGCCGCACCGGCCCCCAGCGCGGGGCGTCGCGACCGGGCACGACCGGATCGCCGCAGCGGACCAGCGTCGCGTCGTCGATCTCCACCGGTTGCGCCCGCCCGGCATGCGCCGCCCGCCGCAACGCCACGAGCGCCACCGCCCGGGCGACCGCCACCTCGGGGCGCAGCAGCGGTCGCACCGGACGGTCGAGCACGTCGGCCAGCACCCGGACCCACCCGCCGGAGCGAGCCGCCCCGCCTCCCAGCGTCACCTCGTCGACACGCCGGCCCACGAACCCATCGACGGCGTCCAGCAGCCAGGCGAGGTTCAGGGCCGTGCCCTCGACCGCCCCGCGCACGAGGTCGGCGCGGGTGGTGTCGAGCGACAGGTTGAGGAACCCGCCCCGCATCGCCGGGGCCGCCCGGGGTGAGAGGCTCCCGGCCAGCCAGGGCAGGAACACGACCCGCTCGTCGCCTCGGGCGGGATCGGCGAGCATCGCGTCCAACACGGCGAAGGGCTCCTCGTGGCGATGATCGCCGAGCAGGTCGTGGGCGCAGAACAGGCCGAGCACGTGCTCCACCGCCTTGCCGGCCAGGCCGTTCTCCGCCCACAGGAGGTGGCGGCCGACCTCCGGGCTCGGAACCGACAGGATCGAGTGGTCCAGGTCGGTGCGCAACCCGTCCACCGCGGCCAGCACCACCGCGGTGGTGCCGATCACCACCCCGAGCCGATCGGGGGCGAACGCCCCGGTGGCGTAGGCACCGGCGTGGCTGTCGTTCATCCCCGCCGCCACCGGGATACCCGCCGGAAGGCCCAGGAGGGCGGCGGCGTCGTCGCCCAGCTCCCCGGCCCAACCGTCCACCGGTACGAGCGGCGGGAGTCGGTCGCCGTCCACCCCGGCGAGGCGGACCAACTCGTCGTCGTACCGTGTCTCCCAGCCCCGGTTGTCGCAGAGCTGGGCGGCGAACATCGTGCACTGGGTGGCGGCGATGTTCCCGGTGAGGCGCACATTCACGTAATCCATCGGCTCGAGGTAGGCGCGGGTACGGGCGTGCACGTCGGGCCGGTCGTGCTGGAAGTGCAGGAGATGGGCCAGCGACAGCCCGTCGCCG
>CALEDW010000009.1 GCA_937949585.1 uncultured Acidimicrobiia bacterium | reverse complement strand
GATGCCGGAATCCGACTACCGGCCGATCGAGGGTCGTTCGCCCACGGTCCCCGAACGGCAGCCGGTGAACGAGCCGCTGCAGACCGGGATCAAGGCCATCGACGCCATGACCCCGATCGGGCGGGGGCAGCGTGAGCTCATCATCGGCGACCGCAAGACCGGCAAGACCACGATCGCGGTCGACACGATCATCAACCAACGGGGCGCGGGGGTGCGCTGCATCTACGTCGCCGTCGGTCAGAAGGGCTCGAGCGTCGCCCAGACCGTGGCCACGCTCGAGGCGCACGGCGCCATGGAGTACACGGTGGTCGTGAACGCGCCGGCGTCCGAAGAGGCCGTGTTCAAGTACCTCGCCCCCTACGCAGGGTGCGCCATGGGCCAGCACTGGATGGAGAAGGGCGAGCACGCGCTCATCGTCTACGACGACCTCTCGAAGCAGGCCGAGGCCTATCGGCAGCTGTCGCTGCTCCTGCGCCGTCCCCCCGGCCGCGAGGCCGACCCGGGCGACGTGTTCTACCTGCACAGCCGCCTGCTCGAGCGGGCCGCCAAGCTCAACGACGAGCGGGGCGGCGGTTCGCTCACCGCGCTGCCGGTGATCGAGACGAAGGCGGGCGACGTGTCGGCGTACATCCCCACCAACGTGATCTCCATCACCGACGGGCAGATCTACCTCCAGGACGACCTGTTCAAGTCGGGGGTCCGGCCCGCGGTCGACGTCGGCATCTCGGTGTCCCGGGTCGGCGGCGCGGCGCAGATCAAGGCGATGAAGGCCGTGGCCGGGACCCTGAAGGTCGACCTGGCCCAGTTCCGGGATCTCGAGGCCTTCGCGACCTTCGGCTCCGAGCTCGACCCGGTCTCGCAGGCGCAGCTCAACCGGGGGCAGCGGCTGGTGGAGCTGCTCAAGCAGCCGCTCAACTCGCCGCTGCCGGTGGAGGAGCAGGTGGTGGTGATCTTCGCCGGTACCAACGGGCTCGTCGACGACCTCGAGGTGGCGCAGGTGCGGGCCTTCGAGGCGCACCTGCTCGAGACCTTCCGGACCCGTCACGCCGACCTGCTCACCCAGATCCGCCGGGAGGGCACCCTGCCCGACGAGGAGGCGCTGCGCCGTGCGGTGCTGGACGCCAAGGCGGCGTTCCGGGCGACGCAGGGGGCCGAGGAGCCGGCCGGCGGCCCGCCGATCGTGGACCCCGACGCCGCCGCTCCCGGCGAGGCCACGACCCCCAAGACGCTGCGGACGGAGTGAGCCCATGGCCGGCGGCCAGGAACGGGTGCTGCGACGGCGCATCGCCAGCGTCGCCTCCACGAAGAAGATCACCCGGGCGATGGAGCTCATCGCCGCCAGCCGGATCAAGCGGGCCGAGGTGGCGGTCGCCCAGGCCGTGCCCTACAGCGAGGCGATCACCAACGTCGTGGCCGACCTCGCGGCGGGCGGCGCCGCCCCCGAGAGCCCCTACCTCGTCCCCCGACCGGAGGTCCGGCGGGTGGCGTTCGTGGTACTGGCCGGCGACCGGGGCCTGTGCGGTGCCTACAACTCATCGGTCCTGCGGGCGGCCGAAGGAGCGGTGAAGGAGGTCGTGGACGAGGGCCGCGACTACGGGCTGGTGACGGTGGGGCGCAAGGCCGAGGGCTACTTCCGGTACCGCCGGTACCGCATCGACGCCGCGTTCGCCGGTTTCACCGACCGCCCCGGCTACGACGACGCCCGGCGCATCGGGCGGGCGGTGGCGGAACGGTTCCTGGCCGGGACCTACGACCGGGTGGAGACGATCTACACCCGCTACCGCTCGGCCGGGGTGCAGGAGGTGGTGCGCCGCCCCCTCATCCCCCTGGAGCGGGAGGTCGTCGAGGGCGGCGACGCCCGGCCCGAGCCGGTACCCGACACGGGGGCGCCGGCGCCCACCTACGAGTTCGAGCCCTCACCGGGCGCCATCCTCGACCTGCTGCTGCCGCGCTATGTCGACGCCCGCCTGTACGCGGCGCTGCTCAACGCCGCGGCCTCGGAACACGCGGCCCGCCAGCGGGCGATGAAGGCCGCCACCGACAACGCCGAGGAGCTCATCCGCAGCCTCACCCGTATCATGAACAGGGCCCGTCAGGACGCCATCACCACCGAGATCATGGAGATCGTCGGCGGCGCGGAGGCGCTCCGGGCCGCGCAGGCCGCCGAGCGGGGCGAGCACCACGCGCTCGTCGTCGCCGAATGATCATCCCGACCCACCCCAGGAGAACCGCATGACCCTCACCTCCGAGCCCACCGCGGGATCGACGAAGCTGAAGGACGGGCGGGTGGTCGCCATCGCCGGCCCCGTCGTCGACGTGGAGTTCCCGCCCGACGCGCTCCCGGAGATCAACACCGCGCTCGAGATGGACATCGAGCTCGAGGGTCAGAAGGTCACGGTCACCGCCGAGGTGGCCCAGCAGATCGGCGAGGGCCGGGTCCGGGTGGTGTGCATGAAGCCCACCGACGGCCTGCGGCGGGGCACCGTGGTGCGCAACACGGGACGGGGCATCACCATGCCGGTCGGGGAAGGAGTGCTGGGCCACGTGTTCAACGTGCTCGGCGAGCCGCTCGACATCCCCGCCGACCGGCTCACCGGCATCGAGGACCGCTGGGAGATCCACCGGCCCCCGCCGCCGTTCGACCAGCTCGAACCGAAGGCGCAGATGTTCGAGACCGGCATCAAGGTCATCGACCTGCTCGAGCCCTACGTGCAGGGCGGCAAGATCGGTCTGTTCGGCGGCGCCGGGGTCGGAAAGACGGTGCTGATCATGGAGATGATCAACCGGGTGGCCACCCAGCACGGCGGGGTGTCGGTGTTCGCCGGCGTGGGGGAGCGCACCCGGGAGGGCACCGACCTGTGGCTCGAGATGCAGGAGACCGGGGTCATCGACAAGGCGGCGCTCATCTACGGGCAGATGGACGAGCCGCCCGGGGTGCGCCTGCGGGTGGCGCTGTCGGCGCTGACGGTGGCGGAGTACTTCCGGGACGTGAAGAACCAGGACGTCCTGCTGTTCATCGACAACATCTTCCGGTTCGTGCAGGCCGGTTCCGAGGTGTCGACCCTGCTGGGGCGGATGCCCTCGGCCGTGGGCTACCAGCCGACGCTGGCCGACGAAATGGGGGAGCTGCAGGAGCGGATCACCTCCACCCGGGGGCACTCGATCACCTCACTGCAGGCGGTGTACGTGCCGGCCGACGACTACACCGACCCGGCCCCGTTCACGACGTTCACGCACCTGGACGCCACCACCGAGCTGTCCCGTCAGATCGCCGCACTCGGGATCTACCCGGCCGTGGACCCGCTGGCCTCCACCTCCAACATCCTGACCCCGGAGGTCGTCGGCGAGCGTCACTACACCGTCGCCCGCCGGGTGCAGGAGGTGCTGCAGCGCTACAAGGAGCTGCAGGACATCATCGCCATCCTCGGGCTCGACGAGCTGAGCGAGGAGGACCGGGTGACGGTCGCCCGGGCCCGCAAGATCCAGCGGTTCCTCTCCCAGCCGTTCTTCGTGGGGAAGACCTTCACCGGTCTCGACGGGATCTACGTCCCGGTTGCCGAGACCGTGGAGAGCTTCGAGGCGTTGGTGAACGGTGAGCTCGACGACGTCCCCGAGCAGGCGTTCTTCAACGTCGGCGGCGTCGAGAGCGTGCTGGCCAAGCGCAAGGAGCTCGAAGAGCAGGGGTTGCGGGCCTAGATGGCGCTGCGGGTCGAGGTGGTCTCCCCCGAGCGGGTGCTGTGGTCGGGGGAGGCGGAGATGGTGGTGTGCCGTACCCCGTCGGGTGAGATCGCGTTCCTGCCCGGTCACGTGCCGTTCCTCGGGGCCCTGGGGATCGGCAAGGTCCGGGTGTTGCTCGCCGGCGACGCCGAGCAGGTGGTGGCCGTCCACGGAGGGTTCGTGGAGGTGAGCCACGACCGGGTGACGGTACTGTCCGACGACGCCGAGCTGCCGGAGATGATCGACGTGGTGCGGGCCCGCACCGCCGCCGAGCAGGCCCGGTCCCGGCTGGCCGCGGATCCCGGCGACACCGAGGCCGCCGCTGCGCTCGCCCGCGCCGAGCTGCGCCTCGAGGTCGCCGGGGCCGGCAGCGGCTGAGGCGTCGGCTCAGGCGAACTTGACCGCCGAGAAGCGCATGAGCTTCTCCCAGCGGTGCTCGGCCCGAACCGTTCGGATCGTCCCGCTCTTGGAGCGCATCACCAGGCTCTCGGTCGAGGCGCCGTCCCCCCGGTAGCGCACGCCTCGCAGCAGGTCGCCGTCGCTGATGCCGGTGGCCGCGAAGAAGACGTCGTCGCCGGCGACGAGGTCCTCGGTGGTGAGGACGCGATCGAGGTCGTAGCCGGCGTCGAGGGCGGCGCGGCGTTCGTCGTCGTTGCGGGGCCAGAGCCGCCCGTAGATCGCGCCGCCCAGGCACTTCAGCGCACAGGCGCCGATCACGCCTTCCGGGGTGCCGCCGATGCCGAGGAGGATGTCGGAACCGGAGTCGGGCCACGCCACCGAGATCGCTCCGGCCACGTCGCCGTCGGGGATGAGGCGGATGCGGGCGCCGGCCTCCCGGCACTCCCGGATGATCCCGGCGTGCCGATCCCGGTCGAGGATCACCACGGTGACGTCGCTCACCTGCTTGCCCTTGGCCTTGGCCACCGCTCGCAGGTTCGCCCGGACCGGGGCGTCGATGTCGACCACGTCGAAGGCCTCGGGGCCGACCGCGATCTTGTCCATGTAGACGCAAGGCCCCGGGTCGTACATCGATCCCCGGGTGGAGACCGCGATCACCGAAATGGCGTTGTTGCGCCCCAGGGAGGTGAGCGTGGTGCCGTCGATCGGATCGACCGCGATGTCGCAGGCCGGACCGCCGCTACCGATCTCCTCGCCGTTGTACAGCATCGGTGCCTCGTCCTTCTCACCCTCGCCGATCACCACCACCCCGTTCATCGGCACCGAGTTGTGCACGAGGCGCATCGCGTCGACGGCGGCCTGGTCGGCGGCCTCCTTGTCGCCCCGACCGAACCAGCGGCCGGCGGCCAAGGCGGCGGCCTCCGTGGCCCGGCACAGGTCCATGGCGAGGTTGCGGTCGGGGGTGGAGGTGCTCATGGGGCGGATCGTAGTGGCGGGACGGGCCGGTGCCGCCGGTGCCCGCGGTGAGGGCGTCGGTACCGGGGGCGGGGCCGGTCCCGGCGTGCGAGAATGGCGGCGATGGACGAGCGCGACGCCGACTTCTCGACGCTGTCCGGCGTCCCCGTGGACGCGGTCTACGGGCCACCTGATGCCGAGCGGCCCGGCGAGTGGCCCTACACCCGGGGGCCCTACCGCACGATGTACCGGTCGAAGCTGTGGACGATGCGGCTCTTCGCCGGGTTCGGCACGGCCCCCGACACCAACCGCCGCTTCAAGGAGCTGCTCGCCGCCGGCGGGAACGGGTTGTCCACCGCCTTCGACCTGCCCACGCTCATGGGGCGCGACTCCGACGATCCGCTCGCCGAGGGTGAGGTGGGACGCTGCGGCGTCGCCGTCGACACCCTCGCCGACGTCGAGGACCTCTTCCGAGACCTCGACCTCGGGCGCCTCACCACCTCGATGACCATCAACGCCCCCGCCGCGGTGCTGCTGGCGATGTACGTGGCCGCGGCCGAGGCGGCGGGGACCCCCCGGACCCGGCTGGGCGGGACGCTGCAGAACGACATCCTCAAGGAGTACCAGGCCCAGAAGGAGTACGTGTTCCCCCCGCGGCCGAGCATGCGCCTCGCCACCGACGTGGTGCGGTTCTGCGCGGCGGAGATGCCCCGATGGCACCCCGTGTCGATCTCGGGGTACCACATCCGTGAGGCCGGCTCCACCGCGGCCCAGGAGCTGGCGTTCACGGTCGGCAACGGGTTCGCCTACGTGGAGGCGGCCCGGGCCGCCGGGCTCGACGTCGACGCCTTCGCGGGGCGACTCTCGTTCTTCTTCAACGCCCACATCGACTTCTTCGAGGAGATCGCCAAGTACCGGGCGGCCCTGCGCATCTGGGCCCGTTGGATGCGCGACCGCTACGGCGCCCGGGAGCCCCGCTCGATGCAGATGCGCTTCCACACCCAGACCGCCGGAGTGTCGCTCACCGCCCAGCAACCCGAGGTCAACCTCGTGCGCACCGCGATCGAGGCGCTGGCGGGAGTGCTCGGCGGCACGCAGAGCCTCCACACCAACGCGTACG
>CALEDW010000008.1 GCA_937949585.1 uncultured Acidimicrobiia bacterium | reverse complement strand
GGCTGCAGGCCGAGGACTTCCGCCTGGCCGGTCTCGCCGAGGCCGCCACGCTGGTCGTGACCGGGCTCGACGACGCCGAGGTCCCGCCGTCGCGATGGCGGCTCGGGGCCGAGGAGGTCACCCTGGCCCCCGGTGCGCTCGGCGCCCTCGCCCCCCGGGTCGCCCGGTCCCCCCACCCCATCCGCCGCCCGGCGCTGTACGAGCGGATCGCCGCGGTCGCCCGGCCCGGCTACCGCTCCGAGGCGCGGCCCCGTCACCCGGCGCGGGCGGTTGCCGACCTGAAGGCGGCCCTTCCGCCCGAAGGGCTCCTCGCCGCCCAGCCCGGCCCGGCCGGGCTGTGGATCGCCCGTACGTTCCCGACCGACCGGCCCGGGCAGGTGGTGGTCCCTCCCACCGCCGTGCCGGGCGTCGCCGCCGCCTGCGGCCTCGCCGCGGCGCGTCGGTCCGTCCCGGCGGTGGTGGTGACCACGGCACCGCCGGATCCCCTCACCGCCGACATCGCCGACCGGGCGGTGGCGGAGCACTTGAGGCTTCGCCTCGTGTGCTGGGATGGCGACGTGGACCTCGGCCGAACCGCCGAACTCATCGCCGCGGCGGGGCCGGTCGTGGCCTGGGGGGCGGGCGGGTGAACGGTCCGGCCGGCCGGGTGGCGGTGGTCACCGGCGGTTCCGGTGGCATCGGTGCCGCCACCGCCGCCGCGCTCGCCGCCGCCGGGGCCCGGGTGGCGATCGGCGCGCGGAACGCCACCCGGCTCACGGCCACCGCCGAGCGGATCGCCGGCGGCGGCGCCACGGTGTACGCCCACCCCCTCGACGTCGCCGACCCGGCGTCGGTGGAGGCGTTCTTCGACGGGGTGGAGGCCACCCTGGGCCCGGTAGAGATCCTCGTCGCCAACGCGGGTGCGGCCCGGCCCGCGCCGCTGGAGGACGCGACCACCGACTCGGTGGTCGAGACGGTCGGGGTGAACCTCACCGGGGCGCTGCTCTGCGCCCGGCGGGTGCTGCCCGGCCTGCGCCGTGCCGTGCCGCCCGGCGACCTCGTGCTCGTGACCTCCGACGCCGGGGTACACCCCCGGGCGCACCTCGTCGCCTACAGCGCCGCCAAGGCGGGCCTCGAGGCCGCGGCCCGGGCCCTGGCCCTCGAGCTCGAGGGCAGCGGGGTCCGGATCTGCACGCTGCGCGTCGGCCCCACCCTCACCGGCTTCGCCGACGGGTGGGACCCCGCCGCCACCGAGGCCGCGATGGGCGTCTGGCAGGCGCAGGGCACGCAGCGGCACTGGGCGACGCTGACCCCCGACGACGTCGCCTCGGTGATCGTCGACGCGCTCGGCCGTCCCCGCGGCGTCGCCTCGGTGCTCGTCGAGCTGCAACCCGTCCCGTGACCCTGCGGGTGGCGGTGGTCGCCACCGGCCTGCGGGCCGGGGGCGGTATCGCCCGCTACACCGCCGAATTGCTCGCGGCGCTGGAGCGGCGCCGTGACGTGGAGGTGCTCGCCGTCGTCTCCCGGAGCGGGATCCCCAGGCTGGACGCGCTCGGGCCGGGGCGCATCGAGCGACTGGTCGTGCCGGTCGAGGGGCAGCTTCCGCTCTCCCTGTGGGAACGCCACGGGCTCGATCGGGCGCTGCGCCGCCGGGGCGTACAGGTGGTGCACGGCACCAAGCACCTCCTGCCCCGCACCCGGCTGCCGACGGTGCTCACGGTCCACGACCTCGTGCTGCTCACCTGGCCGGGCCAGTTCCGTCTCGCCAAGCGCGTGCTGCTCCCCCGCTGGTACCGGCGCTGCCTCGACGAGGCCGACCGGCTCGTGGCGGTGTCACACGCCACCGCCGACCGGCTCGCGGCGCGCTTCCCCGACCTGGCCGCCCGCACCGTCGTGGCCCCCAACGGCATGTCGACGGCGCTGCTGGGGGCGCGGCCCGAGCCGGTGCCGGGCCTCGTCCCGGGCACCTTCGCGCTCGTCGTCGGTGACCTGTCGCCCCGCAAGAACCTCGAGGTGCTGCTGGACGTCTGGCCCGAGGTGCACGCGGCGAGCGGGCTGGTGCTCGCGGTCGCCGGCGGGGCCGGCTGGCGGTCCGCCGAGGTCGCCCGCCGGCTCGACGCGTTCGTCGCGGCCGGGTCGGCGATACGGACCGGGCCGCTCGGCGACCCGCAACTGCAGTGGGCCTACCGCAACGCCCGGGTGTGCCTGTTCCCGTCACGGGAAGAGGGCTTCGGGCTACCGGTCCTGGAGGCCGGCGCGTTCGGCTGTCCGGTGGTGGCCGGTACCGACCCGGCGCTGGTGGAGGCCGCCGGCGGCGATGCCGTCCACGTGCACCCCGACGACCGGTCCGGGTGGCGCGACGCCATCCTTGCGACCGCCGGCGGGCCGCGACCCGCGCCCCGCCCGGCCGCGGCGCTGCCGACCTGGGATGCGCATGCGGCGGTGGTGGTCGACCAGTACCGGGCCGCCGCGGGCGGGGACTAGGTTGGCCGCGCGGATGGTGCGGTTCGACCCGTACGCGTACGACACGCACGAGGATCCCTACCCTGTCTACCGGCGTCTACGCGACGACGCGCCCGCCTACCTGGATCCGGAGCACGACTTCTGGGCCCTCTCCCGCCACGACGACGTACGGGCCGCGCTCGACGACCCGGCGACGTTCTCCTCGGCGGGGGGGATCAGCCTCGAACGCGGCCCGGAGGCCGTCGAGCCGATGCTCATCGAGATGGACCCGCCCCGCCACACCGAGCTGCGGGCCCTGGTGAGCCGAGCCTTCACCCCCCGGCGGGTGGCCGCCCTCGAACCGTCGATCCGCGACCGGGCCCGCACGCTCGTGGCGGCCTGGCACGACGCCGGGACCTGCGACGTGATCGCCGACTTTGCGGCCCGCCTCTCGATGGCGGTGATCTCCGAGATGCTCGGCGTGCCCGCGGGCGACCAGGACGAGCTGCGGGAAGCCTCCGACGCGATGCTGCACCGCGAACCCGGCTCGCAGTCGCTCACCCCGGCCGGCGTGGCCGGCGCCACCACGATCTCCACCTACTTCTCCGAGCTCATCGCCCGCCGGCGGCGCTCACCCGGCGGTGACCTGGTCAGCGGACTCATCGCCGCCCAGGACGCCGGGCGCGGCCTCGGTGACCGCGAGATCCTCGGGTTCTGCTTCCTGCTGATCGTCGCCGGGAACGAGACGACCACCAAGCTCATCGGCAACGCGATCCACTGGCTGGCGGTGTTCCCCGACGAGCGGGCCAAGCTGCGGGACGACCCGACCCGCATCCCCGACGGGGTGGAGGAGATCCTGCGCTTCGACACCCCGACCCAGGCCCTGGCCCGCACCCTCACCCGCGACGTCACCGTGCACGGCGTGCGGCTCCCGGCGGGACGGAAGGGCCTGCTCCTGTTCGGCTCGGCGAACCGCGACGAGCGCCGTTGGGAGCGGCCCGACGTCCTCGACGTGGACCGGCGCCCGGCCGGACACCTGGCGTTCGGGCACGGCGTCCACCACTGCCTCGGCGCGCCGCCGGCCCGGCTGGAGGCCCGCGTCGCGCTCGAGGAGCTGCTCCCGGTGCTCGGCGACTACGCCGTGGACGCCGCCGGGGCCGAGCGGGTGCACTCCGGCAACGTGCGCGGCTTCGCCCGCCTGCCGATCCGCTTCGAACCACACCCCGCGCCGACGCGGCGGTGAGTCGATGACCCGCCGCTCGGGTCTGCTGGTCCCGGCCCCCGAGGCCGAACCGCTCGTCGGTGCGCTGCGCGCCCGGTGGGACCCCACCTGCGCGCAAGGGGTCCCCGCCCACGTCACCGTCCTGTACCCGTTCGTGCCGGCCCCGCGCCTCGACCGGGCGGTGGAGGCGCGGGTCGCCGAAGCGGTCGCCACCGTCCTGCCGTTCCGGTACGCGCTCACCGACGTGGGGCGCTTCGACGGGGTGCTGTGGCTGCGCCCGGAGCCGGCCGACGGCTTCCGCGCGCTCACCGCCGCGCTGGCCGAGGCGTTCCCGCAGCACCCGCCCTACGAAGGCCGCCACGCCGAGGTGGTGCCGCACCTGACCGTCGCCGACGCCGACGACGCCCCCTTCGCCGAGCTCGAGGCGCAGCTGCGGTCGGTCCTGCCGATCGAGGCCGAGGCCCGGGTCGTGCGGCTCATGGTGGAGGGCGAGGACGGTCGCTGGTCGACCCGGACCGACTTCCCCCTCGGCGGCGCCTGACGCCCCCGTCCGGGCCCCGGCCGGTTCAGCCCGCACCGAGCGCGTCGGCGCAGCGCCCGGCGTGCTCGGCCACCGTGCCGAAGGCCCGGTCCAGCACCCACGCCCGGCGCAGATAGAGGTGCACGTCGACCTCCCAGGTGAAGCCCATCCCGCCGTGCACCTGCAGCGCGGCCCGGCCGTTGGCGGCCGCGGCCCGGCCCGCGGTGACCTTCGCCGCCGACACCGCCGCGTCGGCGCCGGCGTCGGTGCCGAGGTCGAGGGTGCACGCCGCGACCCAGGTGGCGGCCCGGGCGCACTCGGTGCGCACCGCCATGTCGGCG
>CALEDW010000007.1 GCA_937949585.1 uncultured Acidimicrobiia bacterium | reverse complement strand
GCCGCTTCCTGCGGGCGTTCCTCCGCACCCCGGCCGGGGCGGCCCCGGGTGCGGGTCCGGGGGTCGTCGCCGAGACGGCCCGCACGACCGAGTTGCAGCTCGGGGAACCCGAGCGATCGTCAGGCGACCCGCCCGACGCCTCCTCGGGGAGGTCGTCGCGGGGTCCGTCCCGGGGGTCCATACCATGAGCCCATGGAGGGCGACGAGCTCCTCGCCGACCTGAACCCCGTCCAACGGGAGGCGGTCACCGCACCCGACGGGCCGGTGATGGTGGTCGCCGGGGCCGGCTCCGGCAAGACCCGCGTCCTCACCCGCCGGGCGGCCTGGCTGATCGCCGAGGGGCGGGTCCATCCTTTCGGGCTGCTGGCCATCACGTTCACCAACAAGGCGGCCGGCGAGATGAAGGACCGCATCGCCGCCCACGTCGGGCCCGTCGCCCACCGGATGTGGGTGTCGACGTTCCACTCGGCCTGCGCCCGGATCCTGCGCCGGGAGGCGGAGCGGCTCGGATACCGGTCGTCGTTCTCGATCTACGACGAGGCCGACGCGGTCCGCCTCACGGACGCCGTGCGCCGCGACGCCGACCTCGACCCGAAGCGGTTCCCGCCTCGCCGCCTCCACGGGGTGATCTCGGCCTGGAAGAACGAGCTTGTCGACCCGGCCGCTGCGGCGGAGCGTGCCGCGTCGCCGTTCGAGGAGCGGGCTGCCGAGGTGTACGGCGCCTACCAGCGCCGCCTCGCCGAGGCGAACGCCCTCGACTTCGACGACCTGCTCGTGCTCGCGGTACGGCTGCTCGTCGAGCACCCCGGGGCCGCCGAGCACTGGCGCCGCCGGTTCGGGCACATCCTCGTCGACGAGTTCCAGGACACGAACCTCGCCCAGTGGGAGCTCATCCGGCTGCTCGGGGCCGGGCACCGCAACGTGATGGTCGTCGGCGACGCCGACCAGTCGATCTACGCGTTCCGCAAGGCCGACGTGCGCAACCTGGTGCGCTTCGAGGAGACCTTCCCCGAAGCCACGGTGATCGTGCTCGAGCAGAACTACCGATCCACGGCCCGGATCCTTGACGCGGCCAACGCCGTGATCGCCAACAACGCGTTCCGCCGGCCCAAGCACCTGTGGACCGAGCAGGTGGGCGGGGAGTTGCTCGTCCGCTACCACGCCGGCGACGAGCGTGACGAAGCGGCGTTCGTGGCCCGCGAGGTGCAGCGCCTCGTCGACCATGAGGGGCTGCGCTACGGAGAGGTGGGGGTGCTGTACCGCACGAACGCCCAGAGCCGCGCCCTCGAGGAGGCAATGGTGCGGGCCGGGATTCCCTACCGGGTGGTCGGGGGCACGAAGTTCTACGACCGCCGTGAGGTCCGCGACGCCCTCGCCTACCTGCGGGCCCTGGTGAACCCCGGCGACGTGCTGTCCTGGAAGCGGATCGCCAACGTGCCCCGCCGGGGGGTGGGGGACACGTCGCTGCGGCGGGTGGAGGCCTGGGTCGACGGGATGGGCGGCACCTTCCGTGAGGGTCTGGCGCAGGCGGCGGCGGCGGGGGTGCGGGGCCGGGCCCTGACCGGGATCGACGGGCTGCTCGAGGTGATGGGCGAGCTCGAGGGTCTCGCCGAATGCGGGGGCGCCGGTGTGGCCCGTGTGCTGGAGGCGGTGCTGGAGCGCACCGGCTACCTGGCGGAGCTGGAGGCGGAGCGCACCATCGAGGCCCAGGGGCGGATCGAGAACCTCGCCGAGCTCGTGGGCGTGGCCCGGGAGTTCGACGCGCGCTGCGAGGCCGGCGACCTCGACGGGCTCCTGGCGCTCACGGCGGTGGCGGTGGGGGATCCGCCTGCCGACGGTGAAGGGTCCCCGGGTGGCGCTCGGCCGGGGGCCCTGGAGGCGCCGGTGGGTCTCGCCCGGGTCGCGGCGTTCCTGGAGGCGATCTCGCTGGTCACCGACCTCGATGAGCTCGACGAGGAGACCTCGGCGGTGCTGCTCATGACGCTGCACGCCGCGAAGGGCCTGGAGTTCCCCGTCGTGTTCCTCACCGGGCTGGAGGACGGGATCTTCCCGCACCTGCGCTCGCTGGGCGACCCGGAGGCGCTGGAGGAGGAACGCCGCCTCTGCTACGTGGGGATCACCCGGGCCCGGGAGCGCCTCTACCTTTGCCACGCCTGGAGCCGCTCGCTGTTCGGGGCCGCCGAGGCGTACCCACCGAGCCGGTTCCTCGGCGAGATCCCCGAGGAGCTCGTGCGGGCCGAGGCCGGTGCCGCGCCGGTGTGGGGCGCCGGCCGGGGTGCCCGTCGTGACGTCACCGTGGCCGCAGCCGTGGCCGCGCCGTTGCGCTCCGGTGCGGGGGTCGGCGGGTCTGCGGGATCGGCACGGAACGGTGTCGGCGGCGCCGTTGGTGGTGACGCCGCCGGCCGCGGCCTCGACGGCGGTCGCGGCGTCGACGGCGACACACCGGTGCTGTGCGTCGGCGACACGGTCGTGCACGACCGGTACGGCGAGGGGGTGGTGCTCGAGGTGCGGGGCAGCGGGGAGAAGGCCGAGGCCCAGGTGCGCTTCAGCGACGCGTCGGAGCGCTGGTTCCTGCTCTCCTGGGCTCCGCTGCGCCGGGCGCGGGCAGCCGGCGGGTGAGATCGACCACCCATGCACCCTTCGGTCGTCCGGGGCGGTCGGTACCTTGGACGGTCGAGGCGTACCGGTCGAGATCGCTGGACCGCAGGTGCCGCCCGTCGCACGCGACGTAGGCATTGCGGGTGGCGCGCCACTTCACGATGCAGTCGGGACGGCCGGGGAGGTCGACGGCGAGCGCGACGAGACGCCCGGCCTCGAGGTCGAGCCACAGGCCGCGTCCGCCGGTCGGGTCGGCGACGTAGATCGGCCCGCCCTCGCGGATCTGGGCACGCCGGTCGGCGGCCTCCCCCACCACGATCGGGCGAACCGTCGGCGATGGGGTGCGGGTGGCGGCGAACACCGTGAGGGCGACGACCCCGCCCGCGGCGAGCACAGCGGCCGTGGCGAGCACGACGACGCGCACCTCCCGTCGGGCCGCCCCGGCCCCGGTGCCCGCCGTGGCGTCCGGCCTTGGGCTCACGGGCGCCGGTGTAGCCCACGGGGTCGGGTCGCCGCCCATCGGCCCGCCGTCCCGGGTGGCCTGCCGTCCCGGGTGGCCTGCCGTCCCTGGTGGCCTGCCGTCCCTGGTGGCCTGCCGTCCCTGGTGGCCCGCCGCCCGGTCCTCGCTCCCGGCCGCCGGCGGCCGCGGCCCGGTCCTCGCTCCCGGCGCGGGCCGATGCTCCGCCCCGCACTTCGTGGTCGAATCGCCCGGCGATTCGTCGGCCGGGTCGTCGTTCGGGCCGGGCGGGGTGTCGCCGGGGGCGGTGCGTTGGCCGCGCCGAGTGGCAGGTCGGTATCGTCGCGACCCGTGCGGCGCCGTTACCGGGTGGTGATCGCCAAGCCGGGGCTCGACGGGCACGACCGGGGCGCGAAGGTCATCGCCCGCGCCCTACGCGACGCCGGCTTCGAGGTGATCTACACCGGCCTGCACCAAACGCCCGAGCAGGTGGCGGAGACCGTCCTGCAGGAGGACGCCGACGCCGTGGGGCTCTCCCTGCTCTCAGGGGCCCACATGACCCTGTTCCCACGGGTGCTGGAGACGCTGCGGGAACGCGGCTGCGGTGACGTCCTGGTGTTCGGCGGTGGCATCATCCCCGAAGGCGACATCGCTGCGCTCAAGGAACTCGGTGTGGCCGAGCTGTTCACGCCGGGCACCCCGCTGCGCACGATCACCGAGTGGCTCGAGCAGGCACTCGACGCCCGGGAGGCGCAGCTGACCGGGTGAGCCCGGGCGCCCCTGGCCCGGGGCGCGCCCGGCCCGCCGACCCCCACCTCAGGAGCAACGGTTGGACCTCTTCGAGTACCAAGGCAAAGAGTTCTTCGCGCAGTACGGGATCCCCGTGTCGCCCGGGGCGCTCGTCCACAGCCCCGACGAGGCGGTGGCCGCAGCCGAGCGGCTCGGGTACCCGGTCGTCGTGAAGGCCCAGGTGCAGGTCGGCGGGCGTGGCAAGGCGGGCGGGATCAAGCTCGCCGCCGACGCCGACGAGACCCGCCGGCACGCCGCGTCGATCCTCGGCATGGACATCAAGGGCCACCGCGTCGAGCAGTTGTGGATCGAACGAGCGAGTGACATCGCCGCCGAGTACTACGCATCGTTCACCCTCGACCGGCTCGCCAAGCAGTACCTGGGCATGCTCTCGGCCCGCGGCGGAGTCGATATCGAACAGGTCGCCGCCGAGGACCCGGGCGCGATCGCCCGCATCCTCGTCGACCCGGTCGAGGGACTCAGCGAGCCGCGCTGCCGGGAGTGGGTCGTCGCCGCCGGTCTCGACCCAGCGGCCACCGAGGGTGCCGTCGAGGTGCTGCTCAAGCTGTACCGCGCCTACGTGGACGGCGACGCCGACCTCGTGGAGATCAACCCGCTCATCCTGACGACCGACGGTCGGGTCCGGGCTCTGGACGCCAAGGTGTCCCTCGACGCCAACTCGGTGTTCCGCCATCCCGAGTACAAGACCTACGACGCCACGCAGGTGCGTGACGCCCGCGAACGCGCGGCGCATGAGCGGGGCCTGCAGTACGTGGGGCTCGAGGGCGAGGTGGGGGTCATCGCCAACGGGGCCGGCCTGGCGATGGCGACCGTCGACATCGTGCACCAGGTGGGCGGGCGCCCCGCGAACTTCCTCGACATCGGCGGGGGCGCCAGCGCCGACGTGATGGCCGGCGCACTCGAGGTGATCACCTCCGACCCGAACGTGCGCTCCATCCTCATCAACATCTTCGGGGGGATCACCAAAGGCGAGGAGGTCGCCAACGGGATCGTCACGGCGCTCGGTCGGGTGGAGATCGACGCCCCCATCGTGATCCGCCTGGACGGAACCAACGCCGACCAGGGCCGGGAGATCCTTCGGCCCCACCTCTCCGAGCGCCTTGAGCTGGCGCCCACGATGCTCGACGCCGCCCGCCGGGCCGTGGAGCTCGCCGGGGGCGCTCGAGGAGCGGAACCGGCGCCCGGAGGAGGAGGAGGAGAGCGGCGGTGAGCATCTTCGTGGACGAGACCACGCGGGTCGTCTACCAGGGGCTGACCGGGTCGCAGGGTCGGTTCTACGGGCTCCTGAACCGGGAGTACGGCACGCAGGTGGTGGCGGGGACGAACCCCCGCAAAGCCGGGACGGACGTCGAGGGCATCCCGATCTACGCGACCGTCGCCGACGCCGTCGCCGCCACCGGGGCGACCGCCTCGGCCGTGTTCATCCCGGCGCCGGGGGTGCGTGACGCCGTGATCGAGGCCGCCGAGGGCGGCGTCGAGCTCATCGTCGTGATCACCGAAGGGGTTCCGGCCCACGACGAGGCCTGGTTCTTCAACAAGCTGCGGCGCGACTTCCCGCACGTCCGGCTCATCGGGCCGAACTGTCCAGGGGTCATCTCGCCCGGCAAGGCCAACATCGGGATCACCGCGGGCCACATCGCGCAGGCGGGTGGCCCGGTCGGGATCGTCTCCCGGTCGGGGACCCTCACCTACCAGGCCCTCTACGAGCTCAAGCAGCAGGGGATCGGGGTGACCACCTGTGTCGGCATCGGTGGTGACCCGGTGCCGGGCACCAGCTTCGTCGACTGCCTGCGGGCCTTCGAAGCCGATCCCGAGACCCGCGCGGTCATGCTCATCGGGGAGATCGGAGGGGCGGCCGAGGAGGAGGCCGCCGCTTACATCGCCTCCGAGATGAGCAAGCCGGTCGTCGCCTACGTCGCCGGCGTGACCGCCCCCCCCGGCAAGAAGATGGGGCACGCCGGGGCGATCGTCTCGGGCGGGAAGGGGACCGCAAGGGCCAAGATCGAGGCGTTGCGCGACGCCGGGGCCAAGGTCGGGATGAACCCCACCGAGGCGGGCGAGCTGATGGTCCAGGTGGTCGCCAACCTCTGAGGCGTCCGGTTGGACCGGCTGCCGGCGGGAGGCCTCGAGCGCCCGCCGGCGGCGGTAGGGGCTGAGAACACCCACCCGGTAGACACCCCGCCGTACTCGTACGGCCCGGCCACGGTCGTGCTCGTAGCCGAGAGCGTCGGCGAGTTGTTTCACCGGGTATGGACCGACGATCCGGTACCCCGCGGCGTGTAACCGCCGGTGGACCTCCGGCAGGTCGAGGGCGCACCCGGCCCGGATCAGGACACCCAGCGCCGCGTAGCGCAGGTCGCGCCCCGAGACGGGGGTGGCCGGCGCAGCAGAGGGGCGCAGCGGCCGGATCGGCCGGGGTCCTCCGATCCGGGGTCGGCGCCACTGGCGATGGGCATCCCTTCGGGTTCGGCCCGGGCACAGCCGATCGAGGTGCGTGAGGTCGGTTCGCACCTGGGCGATGCGCCGGACGTGAAGCTCCTGGGCTTCGGTCAGCCGGGCGAGCTCTTCGATCAGGTGGTCCCGGGTACGCCGCAATGCCTGCGGGTCGCGGCGGAGCCGGAGGAGGCGGAAAGGGATCGATGAGTTCGTGTGCATCTCGGCGTCACTCCATCCCCACGGGTGGTCGGGGCCGCGCCGCAGGCCGGGAGACCAGGACCGCGGGCGGGCGACCTCCGGTCGGCGGCGGTTGGTGAGGAGGGAAGACGGGGCAGGAAGAGCGCTGCGCATCCGAGGCCCTGCGGACCCGAGGCCCTGCGACGACGGGGCGCTGCCCGAGCGTCTGCCCGAACCAAGCGGGGCCCCGGCTGTGTTCGCGCGGCGGCCCGGCTACGCCAAGGCGACTCGGGGAAGCGGTCTCGTACGGTACGCCGACCCTGGGACACGGTCCCGACGCCCCGGCGACATCCACGCCCACCTCGACTCGGCATCCCACAACTGGAGGACGAATCGCTCGGCGATTCG
>CALEDW010000006.1 GCA_937949585.1 uncultured Acidimicrobiia bacterium | reverse complement strand
GGGTCGGGGCGGGGGGTGGTCAATCCGCCGGTGTCGACGTCGCCGAGGTGTGCGGTGCCGACCGGGTACGCTTCGGGCATGGTCGCCGGGACGGGCGATGCCGGGCGAGGCATCGAGGTGTCCGCCGACCGGCCCGACGGTCCTGCCCCGCTCCTCGTGGACGCTGCGGGCAAGCGGCGGATCGCCCCCACGCTCGGCGCCGCAGCGGTGCTCGGCGCCGCCGGTGGGCTGCTCTACGCGATCGACCCGGGAGGCGGCCCGGTGCTCTGCCCGTTCCGGGCGCTGACCGGGTTCGCCTGCCCGGGGTGTGGGACCACCCGGATGCTGCACCACCTGCTCCACGGGGACGTCACCGCCGCGTTCTCCTACAACCCGCTGACCTTCCTGTTGCTACCGGTGGCGCTGTGGTTGGCGGTGGGGTGGCTGCGCAACACGTTCGGAGGACCCCGAATGTCGCTGCGCCCGTGGCCGGCGGCGTGGGGTTGGGTCGCCACCGGCGTGCTGGCGGTCTACTGGGTGGTCCGCAACGTGCCCGTCGACCCGTTCCGGGCGCTGGCCCTCCCGTCTTGACGGGGTGAGGTGACCCTGCCGCCGCCCCCACCACCGGGCGTCCCGCCGCCCCCACCGCCGGGCGTCCCGCCGCCCCCACCACCCGGGACGCCTCCGGGCTCCCCGGCAGGTGGCTGGTCGCTGCCCCCGCGGCCGACCGTACCTGACTACCTGCCCTGGGCCGTCCTGGCCACGCTCTTCTGCTGCCTGCCGTTCGGGGTGGTCGCCATCGTCTACGCCGTGCAGGCCAACTCTCGGCGCGGCCAGGGCGACGGCGCCGGTGCGCTCGTCGCGGCCCGTAACGCCAAAACCTGGACGTGGGTGTCGTTCTGGGTGGGCCTGGCGGTACTGGTGATCTACCTGCTGATCGGCGCAGTGCTGGTCGCGACCGGTTCGGTGGACTCCTCGTAGGTGCGGCTCGCGCCGCCGGCGCGCCGGCCGGTTGCAACGGAGGGATCGGTGCGAGGGGGCAAACGTGTCCCGCTCGACGGCCGTCAGGCGCCGCCGGCGGGTGCCACGGGGTGACCGGACAGGGCCCGATACGCGTAGGCCCAGGTCACCGCAGTGATCCCGACCGTGAACAGCAAGCCCACGCCGCAGAGCAGCGCACCGACCGCGTTGAGCAGCACGAGCAGCACGGCCAGACCCAAGACGGTGCCGAAGTGGCCGGAGACGAGCTGCTGGGAGCGGCGGAGCGCCTCGATGGGGTTCTCCTCCCCGGCGTCGACGATCACGTAGCCGAAGAACCCGAGGAGCGTCACGACGATGACGCCCGGGATGAGGCACAGTATGAACCCGATCCCGGCCAGGACCCCGAAGATGACCGACGCGACGAGGTAGGTGGGCAGTCGTTCGGTCTGGAACAGCATCTGCAGGTCGGGGGTCTCACCCCGGGTGACGGCGAGGCTGGCCCGGATGAGTCCCATGGCCGGGATGAGCCCGACCACCCAGCCGACGACACTGATGAGCAAGCCCAAGACGATGCTGTCGATCGGAACGCTGATCAGCGTGAACACGAGGTTGATGAGCCAGATCACCAGCGTGAGCGCCACCAGCGGCCCCACGTGGGCCCAGTAGGTCTTCCAGCCGAAACCGAAGGCGTCGCCGATGGAGAAGGGTGCGGCGCCCGAGCCGGCGCCGGAACCCGGCGGCGGGCCGGGAGGCGGGCCGGGAGGCGGCGCGGGGGGCGGCGGGGGAGGAGGCTGCGTCATGGCGGATCGCTCCTGATCGAGACCTGGGCGGAACGCTAGCGACGGGCAGCGTCCCCATCGCGTCTTTCGGGATCCCGGCGCGTCCGCCGACCACCCTGGGGCGGTGGCGCCGCTCTCCCCTGCGGCTCAGAGGGTGCGCACGAGCGCGGCGTCACCCTGGCCGCCGCCGCCGCACAGCGCGGCCGCCCCCAGCCCGCCGCCGCGCCGGCGAAGCTCGTGCACCAGCGTGGCCACGATGCGGGTACCCGAGGCGCCGATGGGGTGACCGAGGGCGATCGCCCCGCCGTTCACGTTCACCACGTCGTCGGTGATGCCGAGGTCGTCCATGCTGGCCAGGCCGACCGCGGCGAAGGCCTCGTTCAGCTCGAAGAGGTCGACGTCACCCAGGGTGAGCCCCGACCGCTCCAACGCCGCCCGGATGGCCCGGCTCGGCTGGGTGAGCAGGGACGTGTCGGGTCCGGCGACCATCCCGAACCCCACGAACTCCGCGAGCGGCGCCACCCCCAACCGTTCGGCCGTTTCGCGGCTGGTGACCACCACCGCGGCCGCCCCGTCGGAGATCTGGGATGCGTTGCCGGCGGTGATGGTCCCGTCCTTGCCGAACGCCGGGCGCAGCCCGGCCAGCGACTCGGGTGTGGTGCCGGGACGGATCCCCTCGTCGGCCTCCACCGGCACCGGCTCGCCCTTGCGCTGGGGGACCGCCACGGGGACGATCTCGGCGGCGAGGCGCCCCTCCTTGGTGGCTGCGGCCGCCCGTTCGTGGCTCTTGGCGGCCAGCTCGTCCTGGCGCTCGCGGCTGAGCCCGCCGTGTTCCCGCACGTAGTGCTCCGTGCCCGAGCCCATGTGCACCGAGTCGAAGGCGCACCACAGCCCGTCGTGGATCATGGCGTCGATCAGCTCGGCGTTGCCCATCCGGTACCCGGCCCGGGCGCCGGGGAGGAGGTAGGGGGCGTTGGTCATCGATTCCATCCCGCCGGCCACCACGACCTCGGCGTCGCCGACCCGGATCATCTGGTCGGCGAGGTAGAGGGCGTTGATGCCCGACAGGCAGACTTTGTTCACGGTGAGCGCCGGGACGTCCATCGGGATGCCGGCCCGGGTCGCGGCCTGGCGGGCGGTGATCTGCCCCTGGCCGGCCTGCAGGACCTGGCCCATGATCACGTAGTCGACCTGGTCGCCGGCGATCCCCGCTCGTTCCAGCGCGCCGGCGATGGCGAATCCCCCGAGCTCGGCGGCGCGGAACGACGCCAGGGCGCCGGACAGCTTGCCGATCGGGGTCCGGGCGGTGGACAGGATCACCGAACCAGGCATCGGGACACCCCCTGCGTCGCGGCCGCCACCTCGGACGGCGAGGCGCGGATCGTACCGCCGGGCTGCGGAGGCGGTCACGCCGTGTCCGGCGCGCCGGCCTGAGGTGCGTCCGGACGTGCCGCTCGGCGGCGCCTGCGGCTACCGTCGGCGGCCTATGAGCCACCAGATCGACGCCATCCGAGACGCCATCCTCGCCGACGCCCCGGGTGAAGAGCTCGCCGCGCTGCCGTTGCCGGAGCAGGTGCGAGGGGCGCTGGTGCGCCAGGAAGACCAGGAGATGTTCGCCGGCCTTCGGTCCGAAGAGAAGGACATGCGCAAGTCGATCCGGGTGGAGGAGTTCCCCTTCCCGGAGCCGGCTCCCGACGAGGCGGTGGTGGCGGTCATGGCCTCGGCCGTGAACTTCAACACGGTCTGGACCTCGATCTTCGAGCCGTTGCCGACCTTCGGCTTCCTGAAGCGGCTCGGACGGGAGAGCGTCTGGGGTGCCCGGCACGACCGGCCCTACCACGTGATGGGCTCCGACGCCGCCGGGGTGATCCTGCGGGTCGGGTCCGCGGTGCGCAACTGGCGGCCCGGCGACCGGGTGACGATCCACTGCAACTACGTCGACGACCAGGATCCTTCGGCCCACGACGACTCGATGCTGGCCGACAACCAGCGCATCTGGGGGTTCGAGACCAACTTCGGCGGCCTCGCCGACCTCACGTTGGTGAAAGCGAACCAGCTGATGCCCAAGCCGGCGCACCTCAGCTGGGAAGAAGCGGCGGTGAACGCCCTGTGCAACTCCACGTCCTACCGGATGATCGTGAGCCCGAACGGCGCGCACATGACCCAGGGTCAGGTGGTGCTCATCTGGGGTGCCACGGGGGGGATCGGGGCGTACGCCGTGCAGTACGTGCTCAACGGGGGTGGCACGCCGGTGGGGGTCGTGTCCTCGCCCGAGCGGGCCGAGCTGCTCCGGGAGATGGGCTGCGAACACGTCATCGACCGTCGGGCCGAGGGCTACCGGTTCTGGACCGACGAAGGCACCCAGGACCCCGCCGAGTGGCGCCGGTTCGGCAAGAAGATCCGGGAGCTCGTCGGCCGCGACCCCGACATCGTGTTCGAGCACCCGGGACGCCAGACGATGGGCGCCTCGGTGTTCGTGGTGCGCCGGGGTGGGCTCGTCATCACCTGCGCGGCGACCAGCGGGTACATGATCGAGTACGACAACCGCTACCTGTGGATGAACCTGAAGACGATCAAGGGGTGCCACTTCGCCAACTACCGGGAGGCCTGGGAGGCCAACCGGGCGATCTGCGAGGGTCAGGTGTACCCCACCTTGTCGAAGGTGTACCCTCTCGCCGAGGCGGGCGAGGCCACCTGGCAGGTGCATCGCAACCTCGTGGAGGGCAAGGTCGGGGTGCTGTGCCTGGCGCCCGAGGAAGGTCTGGGCATCAGCGACCCGGAGTTGCGGGCCCGCACCGAGGATCGCATCACCCTCTTCCGCCGCCACGCGGGCTGACGGCTCCGCGGGCCGGTACCGGGTGCGGTCGTTAGGCTCACCGGCATGAGTGAGCTCACCGAGATCGATCACGTCGCGATCGCCGTGCGCGACCTCGACGCGGCCATCGAGTGGTATCGGGAAACGTTCGGGTGCGAGGTGGCCCACCGGGAGGTGGTCGAGTCCGACGGGGTCGAGGAGGCGCTGCTCCGGGTGGCCGACAGCTACGTGCAGCTGCTCACCCCCACCCGGGCCGATTCACCGGTCGCGGCCTTCCTCGAACGGCGGGGTGAGGGACTGCACCACGTCGGGTACCGGGTGGCGGACTGCGCAGCGGCGCTCGAACGGGTGAAGGCGGCCGGCCACCGGGTGATCGACGAGGTCCCGCGGCCGGGGAGCCGGGGGACCATCGTCGCCTTCATCCACCCGAAAGGTGCCTTGGGGACCCTGATCGAGCTCGTCCAGGAGTGACCCGAGAAACTTGAGGGTAGGACGCGCATGATTCGTGCGTGCCTCGGGAACAAGGCGAGGCGTGGCGGTGTTGTGGCCAGCGGCGACGGGGTCGCCCCCCGACGGGCGGTCGGGGAGCCTCCGGGCCGTGGTCCGGGCTAACCGGACCGGGAGCCCGGGCCGAGAGGAGGTGACGACGATGCTGATGCGCTTCGATCCGTTCCGTGACTTCGACCGACTGGCCGAGCAGGTGTTCGGGACCGCTCGCACGGCCCCGTGGATCCCGATGGACGCGGTTCGCCGGGAGCACGAGGTCGAGTTGCACTTCGACCTTCCGGGCGTGCGCCCCGACTCGATCGACGTGACCGTCGAGAAGAACGTGCTCACCGTGAAGGCCGAGCGGGCCTGGTACCCCGCCGAGGGGGACGAGGTGCTGGCCCGAGAGCGCCCGCACGGGACCTTCACCCGGCAGGTGCTGCTCGGCGAGGCGCTCGACACCGACACCGTGAGCGCGACCTACACCGACGGGGTGCTAACGGTGCGGATCCCGGTGGCCGAGCGGGCCAAGCCCCGCAAGATCGAGATCACCCGCGGGTCTTCGGGTCCGGTCGAAGTCACCTCCTGACCGGTGCCGCGAACGGGGC
>CALEDW010000005.1 GCA_937949585.1 uncultured Acidimicrobiia bacterium | reverse complement strand
GCCGCCCGCGAAGCCGTGACCGGCGGGGCCGGGGAGCGGCGGCGGCGGGCCCTGCGCCGCCGCCGCGTGGAAGCCTCGGTGGCCGCCACCGCACCTGCGGCGGAGGAGCCGACCGCTGCCGCGGCGGGACCCGAGGCGGCTGAGGGTCCCGGGGAGGCGGTCGCGGCGGCCGAGGGGGCCGGCGGGACCCCGGAGGCGGCCGGCCCGGGGGACGGGAGCGGGGCGGAAGCGGGGGCCGGGCCCGGCCCCGACGAGCCGGGGAGCTGAGGGAGCGAGATGGGACAGAAGGTCAACCCCTACGGGTTCCGGCTCGGGATCACCACCGACTGGAAGTCGCGCTGGTTCGCCGAGGACCGGCTCTACACCGACCAGCTGGTCGAGGACTGGAAGATCCGCGACTTCCTCCGTCGGCGTCTGGAGCGGGCGATGGTGAGCCGGGTGGAGCTCGAGCGCACCGGGGACCGGCTGCGCGTCGACGTGTACACCGCCCGCCCCGGCATCGTGATCGGGCGGCGGGGCGCGGAGGCCGACCGGCTGCGCGCGGGGCTGCTCAAGATCACCGGCAACCCGAAGATCCACTTCAACATCCAGGAGATCAAGCAGCCCGAGCTCGACGCCACGCTCATCGCCCAGGGGGTGGCCGACCAGCTGGCCGGGCGGGTCAGCTTCCGGCGGGCGATGAAGCGGGCCGTGCAGACCGCGATGAAGGCCGGTGCCCAAGGGATCCGGGTGCAGTGCTCGGGCCGTCTGGGCGGTGCCGAGATGAGCCGTCGCGAGTGGTACCGGGAGGGGCGGGTGCAGCTGCACACCCTGCGGGCAGACATCGACTACGGCCAGGCCGAGGCCCGCACCACCTTCGGGCGGATCGGCGTCAAGGTCTGGATCTACAAGGGTGAGATCCTTCCCTACCGCGCCGCCATCGAGGAGAAGATCACCAAGGAGGCCGCCATGGCCGCCGGCGAGACGGTGAGCCAGACCGGCCGGCGCGTGGTCACCGCCGGCGGGGGCCGGCGACGGCCGGAGGCCGAGCCGGTGCCGGTGACCGAGTTCGAGGAGGTCGAGGCCGAGCCGGCCTCGGTGGTGAAGGAGGCCGACCCCGAGCTCGAGCGCCTGCTGGCCGAGGAGGAGGAGATCGAGCGGCGTACCCGCCAGCACCACGAGGCCCCGAAGTTCCACGGTGACGAGGACTGATCCGCCATGCTCATGCCGCGCAAGATCCGGCACCGCAAGGTGCAACGGGGCCGCCTGAAGGGGACGGCCAAGGGCGGGACCCGCATCGCCTTCGGCGACTACGGGATCCAGGCCCTCGAGCCGGGCTGGATCACGAACCGCCAGATCGAGGCGGCCCGGATCGCGATGACCCGCCACATCCGCCGCGGCGGGAAGGTGTGGATCAACATCTTCCCCGACAAGCCGGTCACCCAGAAGCCGGCCGAGACGCGCATGGGTTCCGGTAAGGGCAACCCCGAGCACTGGGTCGCGGTCGTGCGACCGGGCCGGGTGATGTTCGAGCTGGCCGGCGTACCGGAACCGGTGGCCCGTGAGGCCATGCGCCTGGCCATGAACAAGCTGCCGGTGAAGTGCCGGTTCGTCACCCGCCAGGAGGAGCCGTGACCCGGGCCGGATCGCTGCGGGAGCTCAACGACGCCGAGCTGCTCCAGCGGCTCGAGGAGGCGCGGGCCGAGCTGTTCAACCTCCGGTTCCAGCTGGCTACCGGGCAGCTCGACAACCACGCCCGGATCGGGCAGGTGCGGCGGGAGATCGCCCGCCTCCTCACCATCCGCCGCGAGCGCGAGATCGCCGCGGCCGAAGCGCAACAGGAGTCGACATGACCGACGAGCCGACCGCCACCGCGGCACGGGGCACCCGGAAGGTGCGCGACGGCACCGTCACCTCCACCCGCATGGACAAGACCATCGTGGTGGCGGTCGTCGACCGGGTGCAGCACCCCCGCTACCGCAAGACGGTGCAGCGCACCAAGAAGCTGTACGCCCACGACGAGGCGAACGACGCCCGTGTCGGCGACCGGGTGCGGGTGGCCGAGACCCGTCCGCTCTCGCGCCTCAAGCGCTGGCGCCTCGTCGAGATCGTGGAGCGGGCCCGATGATCCAACAGGAGTCCCGCCTCAAGGTCGCCGACAACTCCGGCGCCCGGGAGGTGCTGTGCATCAAGGTGCTCGGCGGCACCCGGCGCCGGTACGCGTCGATCGGCGACCAGTTCATCGCCACCGTCAAGGAGGCCCAGCCGGGGGCGGCGGTGAAGAAGGGCGACGTGGTGCGCTGCGTCGTGGTGCGCACGAAGAAGGAACGGCGGCGGCCGGACGGGAGCTACATCCGTTTCGACGAGAACGCCGCCGTGCTCATCAACGACCAGCAGCAGCCCCGGGGGACCCGCATCTTCGGTCCGGTCGGGCGCGAGCTGCGCGACCGCCGCTTCATGCGCATCGTCTCCCTGGCCCCGGAGGTGTTGTGAGGATGCCGGTCGTGACCACGGCGGAGGTGGGCCGGTGAAGGTGCGCAAGGGCGACCTCGTGCAGGTGCTGGCCGGCAAGGACGTGGGCAAGCGCGGAGAGGTGACCCGCGTCCTGCCGGGGCGCGGGAGGGTCATCGTCGACGGGGTCAACGTGGCCAAGCGGCACCAGCGGGCGACCCGGGCCACGATGCAGGGCGGCATCATCGACAAGGACATGCCGATCCACGTGTCCAACGTGGCCGTGGTCTGCCGGTCCTGTGACCGCCCCGCCCGGGTCGGGTACCGCTTCGATCCCGACGGGACCAAAGTGCGGATCTGCCGCCGTTGCGGGAAGGACCTGTGATGACCGACGCCGGGTCGGCCACGGCGCCGAGGCTCAAGGAGCGCTACGAGCGCGAGGTGCGCCCGCGCCTCATGACCGAGCTCGGGTTCCGCAACGTCATGGAGGTGCCCCGTCTCACCAAGATCGTCGTGAATTGCGGTGTGGGCAAGGCCACCCAGCAGGCCTCCCTGCTCGAGGGGGCGGTGGCCGACCTCACGGTGATCACCGGGCAGAAGCCGCTGGTCACCAAGGCCAAGAAGTCGATCGCCGGGTTCAAGCTCCGCCAGGGCAGCCCGATCGGGGCCAAGGTCACCCTGCGGGGTGCCCGGATGTGGGAGTTCTTCGACCGGCTGGTGAGCCTGGCCATCCCCCGCATCCGCGACTTCCGGGGCCTGAGCCCGACCTCGTTCGACGGGCGGGGCAACTACACGTTCGGGGTGAGCGAGCAGCTGATCTTCCCCGAGATCGACTACGACAAGATCGACACCGTGCGGGGGATGGACATCACGATCTGCACCACCGCCCGCACCGACGACGAGGCCCGGGCGCTGCTCGCCGCGCTCGGGTTCCCGTTCCGACGCAGCGACCAGAGGTGACGATGGCGAAGAAGGCGCTCATCAACAAGCAGCAACGGCAGCCCAAGTTCAAGGTGCGTGCCTACACCCGCTGTCGCCGTTGCGGCCGTCCCCGCGCCGTGTACCGCAGGTTCGGCCTGTGCCGCATCTGCCTGCGCGAGCTCGTCCACGCCGGCGAGGTGCCGGGCGTCACCAAGGCGTCGTGGTGAGGGGGGTGAGCCGATGACGATGACCGATCCCATCGCCGACATGCTCACCCGGATCCGCAACGCCTCGACGGCGATGCACGAGACCACCGAGATGCCGTCCTCCAAGCTCAAGGAGGCCCTGGCCCGGATCCTGGTGCGTGAGGGCTACCTGGCCGGCTACGAGGTGGTCGACCGTCCGGGGAAGCCCGGGAGGATCTTGCGGCTCACGCTCAAGTACACGCCCGATCGGCGCCGCACGATCAGCGGCATCACGCGGGTGTCCAAGCCGGGGCTGCGGGTCTACACCCCGGCCGACCGGGTGCCCCGGGTGCTGGGGGGCATGGGCATTGCGGTGCTGTCCACGAACCAAGGACTGCTCACCGACCGGGAGGCGCGCCTGCGGCACGTGGGCGGCGAGATCCTCTGCAAGGTGTGGTGACGATGTCGCGAATCGGCAAGAAGCCCATCCCGGTGCCGGCCGGGGTCGAGGTCTCGATCGAGACCGGGCGGGTGGCGGTGCGCGGTCCCAAGGGGTCGCTGGAGCTGGCCACCCCGCCGGCGATCACGATCGAACGGGAGGGGGAGGTGCTGGTGGTGAGGCGACCGGACGACAGCCGTACCCACCGTGCCCTGCACGGGCTCACCCGTTCCCTGGTCGCCAACATGGTGACCGGCGTCTCAGAGGGGTTCTCCCGCGAGCTGGAGATCGTCGGCGTGGGCTACCGTGCGGTCGCCCAGGGGCCGGAGGCGATCGAGCTGCAGGTGGGGTTCTCTCACCCCGTCAAGGTGGCGGCACCCGAGGGCATCACCTTCGAGGTGCCGGCCCCGAACCGGGTCGTGGTGCGCGGCATCGACAAGCAGCTGGTCGGCCAGGTCGCCGCCGACATCCGCAAGATCCGCAAACCCGAGCCGTACAAGGGCAAGGGGATCCGCTACAGCGACGAGCGCGTGCTGCGCAAGGCCGGGAAGTCGGCGAAGTAGCACCGGGCGCGGCGTCGGGACGGGAGCGAGCAGCGATGCGGCAGCAGAGGCAGCAGGGCCGGCAGCGCCGGCACGTGCGGGTGCGCAAGAAGGTGCACGGCAGCGCGGTGCGCCCGCGGCTGGCCGTGTACCGGTCGAACCGGCACACCTACGCCCAGCTCATCGACGACGACACCGGCCGGACCATTGCCGCCGCCTCGACGATGGAGCCGGCGGCCCGCGCCGGGGGCCACACCGGCACGGTCGAGGCCGCCCGGGCCGTGGGGGAGCGTCTCGGTGAGCGGGCGGTCGCCGCCGGGATCCGGCGGGTGGTCTTCGACCGGGGCGGGTTCAAGTACCACGGCCGCGTGGCGGCGGTCGCCGACGGTGCCCGGTCGGCCGGGCTCGAGTTCTAGGACGCGGGAGCGCAACATGGCCGAGGGAACGCTCGAGGAACGGGTCATCGCCATCAACCGGGTCGCCAAGGTGGTCAAGGGCGGCAGGCGGTTCTCGTTCAGCGCGTTGGTGGTGGTGGGTGACGGTCAGGGTCGCGTCGGCCTCGGGTACGGGAAGGCCAAGGAGGTACCGGCCGCGATCCAGAAAGGCATCGAGGAGGCCAAGAAGGCGATGTTCTCGGTGCCGTTGGCCGGTTCGACCATCACCCACCAGGTGCTCGGCCGCCACGACGCGGCCCGGGTGCTGCTGAAGCCGGCGGCTCCCGGCACCGGGGTCATCGCCGGTGGTGCGGCGCGCGCGATCCTGGAGGCGGCGGGGGTGCGGGACGTGCTGGCCAAGTCGCTCGGGTCGGCCAACGCGGTGAACGTGTCGCGGGCCACGGTGGCGGGGCTGCAGGCACTGCGACGCCCCGAGGACGTGGCCGCGATGCGGGGCAAGTCGATGGAGGAGGTCACCACCGCGGGGATGCTGCGGGCCTACCGGGAGACCCAACGGGGGCCCGCCGAGGTGACCGAGGTGGCGTGATGACCCCGAAGCTGCACATCACCCAGGTGCGCTCGGCGATCGGTGCGAAGCCGAAGCAGCGGGCGACGCTGCGGGCGCTCGGGCTGCGCCGCCTGCGCCACACCGTCACACACGACGACCGCCCCGAGATCCGGGGCATGATCGCCAAGGTCCCGCACCTCGTGGAGGTGCGGGAGGACCCGGGCGGTCCGGCCTGAGCCGCACACGGAGGGGATCGCGATGGTGCTGAAGCTGCACGACCTGGCCCCGGCGCCGGGGTCCCGCAGGGCCCGCCGTCGGGTGGGACGGGGCATCGCCGGTAAGGGGGGCAAGACGGCGGGTCGGGGGACGAAGGGCCAGGGGGCCCGGGACACGGTCGCGCCCGGCTTCGAGGGCGGCCAGACCCCTCTGCACCGCCGGACCCCCAAGGCCAAGGGGTTCCGCAACCCGTTCCGCGTGTCCTACCACGTGGTGAACCTCGAGGTGCTCGAGGCCTTCGACGCCGGCGCCGAGGTTGACCCCGACGCGCTGCGGGCTCGGGGACTGGTGGCGAAGCAGGGCCTGGTCAAGGTGCTGGGACGGGGCGAGGTCACCAAGGCGCTGACCGTGCGGGCGCACGCGTTCTCGGGGACCGCCCGGGCGGCCATCGAGGCGGCCGGCGGCCGGGTGGAGGTGCTCCCGGCGCCGTGGGGCGCACGACGGCCCCCGGCCCGGGGCAACGCCCTCACCAACCGGTAGGATCACCCGGTCCGGCCGGTCCGGACCCGTTCGGCGGAGGAGGTCGAACCCGATGCTCGGCAGGCTACGGAACATGTTCCGGGTCCCCGACCTCCGCAAGAAGATCCTCTTCACGATCTTCATCGTGGTGCTCTACCGGATCGGCACCCACGTCCCGGTGCCCTACGTCGACTTCCAGCAGATCAAGCAGCTCCAGGAGAGCTCCACCAACGCCGGGGTCGTCGGCTTCCTCGACCTGTTCTCCGGCGGGGCGATCACCAGCGTGTCGGTGTTCTTCCTGGGGATCATGCCCTACATCACCGCCTCCATCATCATGCAGCTGCTGGGTGTGGTGATCCCCAAGCTCGAGGAGTGGCAGAAGGAAGGGCAGGTCGGGCAGAAGAAGATCACCCAGTGGACCCGCTACCTGACGGTGGCACTGGCCCTTATCCAGTCGACCGGGTTCGTGTTCGCCCTGAAGGAGGGGCAGCAGGGTCTCCTCGGCTTCGTCGGCTTCGAGGGCACGAACATGATCCCGGGCTTCAACGCCTGGCGGGCGGCGCTCATCGTGATCACCTGGACGGCCGGGACGGCCCTGGTGATGTGGCTCGGTGAGCTCATCACCCAACGCGGCGTCGGGAACGGGATGTCGATCCTCATCTTCGCCTCGGTGATCTCCCGCCTCCCCGCCGAGGGCGGCGCGATCTTCAGCCAGGGCGGCATGTTCAAGGGGCTGGTGATCTTGGCGGTCGGGATCGGGATGATCGTGGCGATCGTGTTCGTGGAGTCCGGCCAGCGCCGCATCCCCGTGCAGTTCGCCAAGCGGGTGGTGGGCCGGCGCATGTACGGGGGGCAGTCCACCTACATCCCGCTCAAGGTGAACCAGTCGGGTGTGATCCCGGTGATCTTCGCCAGCTCCATCCTCGCCTTCCCTGCCCTCATCGCCACCGCGACGAACTTCAAGTGGCTGCAGGACTTCGCGAACCGGCACCTCGTCACCGGCACCGGATGGTGGTACATCGGCTTGTACACGGTGCTCATCATCTTCTTCGCCTACTTCTACACGGCGATCGCGTTCAACCCCACCCAGCAGGCCGACATCATCCGCAAGCAGGGCGGTTTCATCCCGGGTATCCGGCCGGGTCCGCCGACCGAGCGTTACCTGGCCAAGGTGCTGAACCGGATCACGCTGCCCGGCTCGCTCTTTCTGGCCTTCGTGGCGGTGGTCCCGCTGCTGGTGTTCGCGCTGTGGGACATCTCGCAGTTCCCGTTCGGCGGTACGGCCCTGCTCATCACCGTCGGTGTGGCGCTGGAGACCATGAAGCAGATCGACTCGCAGCTCATGATGCGCAACTACGAGGGGTTCTTGCGCTGATCATGGGCCGTGGGGGGAGGGGGCCGCGTCTGGTGCTGCTCGGCCGGCAGGGGGCCGGGAAGGGCACCCAGGCCGCCCGGTTGGCGGAGGTGTTCGGGATCCAGCACCTGTCCACCGGGAAGATCTTCCGCGACTCCGCCGACGCCCGGGTCCCGGCCGGACTGGCCGCCAAGGAGTACATGGACCGGGGTGAGCTCGTCCCCGACGACGTGGTGGTGGCCGTGGTGGAGGAGCGCTTCGCCAACCCCGTCGAGGTCGAGCACGGCTTCATCCTCGACGGGTTCCCCCGCACGTTGCGTCAGGCCCACGAGCTCGACCGGATCCTCGGCCACCACGCGCTCGACGTCGTGGTGAACCTCGAGGTGCCGGTGGAGGTCGTCGTGGAGCGGATGCTCGCCCGGGGGCGGGACGACGACACGGAGGAGGTGATCCGGCGGCGCCTCGACCTCTACGAGGAGGAAACCCTCCCGCTCATCGATTTCTACCGCCGGCGGGGCCTGCTCGTCACCGTCGACGGGCTCGGCACCGAGGAGGAGGTCGAGGCCCGTCTCCTGGCCGCCATCGACTCGCGCTTCGACCCGGTTCCCGTCGACGCCCGCTGACGGGACGCGCCCGCCGACGGGTTGCGCCCGCCGACGGGATGGGTGCGGGATGGGTGTGCGCCCCGGCGGCGCAGCTCAGCCGGCCGCGCCGTCGAGGTGGTCGACGAGCGTGAGGTCGATCAGCACGTCGACGTCGGTCTCAGCGTCGAGGGCGTCGACGGTCCGCTCGTCGATCCGGCGGGCGAGGGTCTCCAGGAGGCGGAGCAGCTCGTCCCGGGGCAGCGTGGGATCGATGCGGCGCACCGGGTCGGGCGCCAACGGGGGCACCTCGACGTAGGAGATGAGTTCGTGGGCGCTGCGCTGCGGCCGTTCGTGGGCGCAGAAGAGCTCTTCGTGGAGCTTCTCGCCGGGTCGCAGCCCCGTGAACACGATCGGCGGTTCCGGTCGGCGGGAGGCCGCCATCTGGCGGGCCACGTCGTAGATCCGCACCGGCTCGCCCATGTCGAGCACCATCGCCGCGCCGTCCCGGCCGATGGCCCCGGCCTGGATCACCAGCTGCACCGCCTCCTCGACGGTCATGAAGAACCGGGTGACGTCGGGGTCGGTGACGGTGAGGGGCTGGCCGGCCTCGAGCTGGGCCCGGAAGGTGGTGAGCACCGAGCCGCGGCTGCCGAGCACGTTGCCGAAGCGGACCGACAGCCAGGTGCCGGGGTGGTGGCGGCCGAAGTGGGAGGTGAGCGCCTCGGTGATGCGCTTCGAGTAGCCGAGGGCGTTGCAGGCGTTGGCGGCCTTGTCGGTGGAGATGTTGACGAACACGCCCACGCCGGCGGCCGCCGCCGCGTCGAGCACCGACAGCGTTCCCCACACGTTCGACTTGAGCGCCTCGACGGGGTGGGCCTGCAGCAGCGGCAGGTGCTTGAGGGCGGCGGCGTGGAACACCACGTCGGGTCGCACCTCGGTGAACAGGCGTCGGACCCGCTCCCGGTCGCGGATGTCGAGGAGCACGAGGTCCTCGGAGTCCAGCAGCCCGTGGCCCTCCATCGAGAGCTGCACGGCGTGGAGGCCGGCCTCGTCGCGGTCGATCATCACCAGGCGGGCCGGGGCGAACCGGCCGAGCTGGCGGCACAGCTCCGAGCCGATCGACCCGCCGGCCCCGGTGACCACGACGCGGCGCCCGGTGATGTACTCGGCCACCGAGGCCAGGTCGGTGGTGACCTTGTGGCGGCCGAGCAGGTCGGCCTCGGTGGGCTCGCGGATGTCGGTGACGTGGAGCTCCCCGCCGAGGATCTCGTTCACCGACGGCAGCACCCGAACCGCCAGGCCGGCGTCGCGCCCGAGCTGGGTGAGGTCCCGGACCAGGGTGCCGTCGCCGGTCGGCACGGCGATGATGAGTGCCTCGGCGCCGTGGGCCGAGGCCACCCGGGCCAGCTCGGCGCGGGTCCCCTCGACCCGCACCCCCCGGACGATCAGCCCCTGCTTCATCGGGTCGTCGTCGAGCAGGGCGACGGGCACGTAGGGGCTGCCGTGCTCGTAGAGCATGGCCCGGATGATCCGGTCGCCGCCCTCCCCGGCCCCGAACACGATCGCCGGTTTGCGGCTGCCGAGTCGGGCCCGGCGCCGGGCCTCCAGCACCCGTCGCGACAGGTACCGGGCACCGCCCATCGACAGGAACGCCAGGATCCCTCCGCCGATCACGGCGCTGACCGGGGCGGGGCGCCGGACCCCGCTGAGCTCGGGGACCAGGAGGTCGACGCCGAGCAGCACGACGGTCACCCCGGTGACGGACTGGGCGATCGCGCCGACCTCGTCGAAGGAGCCGTTCACCCAGCGGCCCCGGTACAGGCCGGTGAGCAGCCCGAAGCAGATCTGCAGGACGATCGCCACCGGGACGAGCAGGACGAGGTGGAACGCGTCGAGGCGGGCCGGGTTGAAATCGAGGCGCAGCATCGCGGCGCCGTAGAGCGCCGCCCACCAGATCCCGGCATCCACCACGATCCGCAGGAGCCGCCGCCGGTCGCCGGTGACGTCCGCCACCACACGGCGGGTCGTGGTCGCCCGTCGCCGTCGCACCTCCAGTGCTTGGCTCGCGGTCGTCACCGGCTCCCCCCTCACCCGCCTGCCGGAGGGCAATTCTCGCCGCGCGGCGTGGCAGAATCAAGGGGGGTTTCCCACCGTTTGTGGCCCGTTGTGCTGCTGGTCGCTCACCGGGCGCAGGATGTACTGTTTGTCGGTATTAGGCCCTGGGGGCGAGCGTAGGTGCGGCCGTTCAACGACCTCTTCACTGCGCCGGAGTTCCAGGCGGGCCTGTGGACCGCCGGGCTCGCGGCGCTGGCGACGGTGCTCGCCCTGGCACCGTGGCGCGCCGGGGCCCGCCGGTCCGGGATGCCCCGCCCCCGCCCGCCGGTGGGAGGCGCGCTGTTCGCGGCGGCCGGTCTGGCCGCGCTGGGCGGGCTCGGGCCGCTCGACGAGGTCGCGAACGTCCCCGACCGTCTCCTGTGGGGCCTGGCAGCTCTCGGGGCCGGAGCCGCGCTGGCCGGGAGGATCCGTCCCCGGACCGTGATGCGCTCGGTCGGGGCGCTCCCCGGGGCGCTGATCGTCGCCTACGACACCGGCGTACCGGGCGATCCGTGGGTGCGGGTCGCGGTCGCCGCGGTGTGCAGCATCGGCGCCGCGCTGGCCGCCGACCTCGATGCCCGCGGCGGGCGCGCCGGGCTCGGCCCGATCCTGTTCGGGGTGGCGGTCTTCGCGGGGTACACGACCGTGCCCGACACCGAGATGTCCCGCCTGCTCGTGGGAGCGGCGCTGCCGGTGGCGGTGCTGGGCGGTGCCGGGGCCTGGGTGCGCCTCGGGGCCGGGGGCACCGCCGCCGCGTTCGGGCTGTGCTGCTGGGTGGTCGCCTTCGAAGGGGCGCCCCGGCCCGGTTCGGTCGTCGGGGCGCTCGGGGCGCTCGGGTTGCTCCTCACCGAGCCCGTCGGCCACGTCCTCCGGCCGCGGGTGGAACGGGTGCTGCGGGTGCGCACGCACCACGGCCCGATGGTCGTCCTGGTGGTGGGCGCGCAGGTCGTGCTCGCCGCGTACGCGGCGCGGGTGGCCGGGTTCGAGACCGACCCGGGTCGGGCCGCGGTGCTGCTCGTGCCGGCGGTCGTCGCCGGGGTGCTGCTCGGGGCCGGTCTCGGTCTCGACACCCGGGTGTCGGGCCGGCGGGGCTACCGGCGCTCCCGGGGCGTGCCCGGGAGCCGGCGGACGCGTCGGGCCCGCCGCTCCTCCACCCGGACCGCCGTCCCGGGTGGTCTCGGCACCCCCGACGCGCACCCGGCCCCGGGATCCCCGCCGGGCGTCACCGAGCCGACCGGCGTCCCGGGGGGGTGAACAACCCGGCCCGGAGGCAGGTCAGGAACACCGCCGCGGTCCCGGCGGCGCTCACCAGGGCCGCCGTCGGCGGTGCGGCCCGGGCACCGAGGGCCCCCGCGGCGCCGAGCAGCCCCTGCGCGGCCGCGAACAGCAGGCCGACCCGGACCACCGGCAGTCCCCGGTCGACGAGCTGGTCGTAGGTGTGGCTGCGGTCGCCTGCGAACAGCGGCGTGCCGGCCCGGGCCCGCCGGATCACGGCCACGCCGACGTCGGCCACCGGGATCCCGAACAGCATCGGGGTCACCAGCCACACCGACCACTGCTCCGGCCCGTCGGCCAGCGCCGGGGTGAGGGCCAGGACGGTGCCGAGCAGGTACGCCCCGCCGTCGCCGAGGTAGATCCGGGCCGGGGGTCGGTTCCAGACGAGGAAACCGGCCGCCGCCCCGGCGGTGGCCGCCGCCACCGGCGCCGCATCGCCGCCGAGGGTCGCCGCGGCCGCCCCGGCGGCCACCGTGACGCCGCCGGCCAGCCCGTCGAGGCCGTCGACGAGGTTCCAGGCGTTGACGAGCACCACCACCAACGCTGCGGTCGCCGCCCGTGCCGGCACCCCGGCGGGCACGACGACGGCGGCCGCGACACCGACGAGCACCTGCCCGCCGAGGCGGGCGCGGGCGGGCAGGTCGTGACGGTCGTCGGCGATGCCCAGGGTGAGCGCGAGCAGCGGCGGCAGCGCGAGGGTCCAGCGACCGGCGGCGGCGAGGCCCACGGCCGCACCCGCGGCCACCGCCGCGCCGCCGAGGTACGGCACCGGCGCCTGCTGCACCTTGAGAGGCCCGGGCCGGTCGACGAGCGCGAGCCGACGGGCAACGGCGCCGGCCACCGGTGTGAGCACGGTCGTGACCGCCGCGGCGACGACCCCGACGGTCAGGACGAGGGGGGTCGCCACACCAGCTGCTCCGAGACCGTCCCGGTGTGCACCTCGAGCCGACGGTGCGCGGCGAACCCGCAGGCCCGGTACAGGGCCAGCGCCGGAGTGTTCGACGCCCCGGTCACCACCCGCACCTCCGCCGCTCCGCGGGCGGCCAGTTCGGTGACGAGGCGGCCCACCAGCGCCCGGCCCAGCCCCCGGCCCGCCGCCTCCGCCGCCACCGCCACCGACACCACCTCGGCGGCCGGCCCGTCGTCGTCGTGCTCGTAGCGGAGCGTCTCCAGGACCCGCGGCAGATGGCGGACGAGACGCGGGGCCGCGACGAGGGCCGCAACCGGACCGTCGCGCAGCAGGAACCGCCGGTACAGCGCCCCGAGGTCGACGGTCCCGGCGGCGAAGGCCACCACGGTGCCCTCCCGGTGTGCGGTGAGCACCACGCAGTCGTCGCTGGCGATCATCCGCCGGTACAGGCGGCGCAGGAACCCCGGACCGAGCCGGGGCAAAAAGCCCTCGGTGATGCGGGCGCGGTGCAGGTCGGCGAGCGCGGCGGCGTCGGCCCGTCGGGCCACCCCGAGCACCGGCGGGGGCGCCGCGGGCCCCGGCGGACCGTGTGCTCCGTGCCCGGTCACCGGGCGCCGCTCCCCGTCGGGTCCCGGACCTGCGGTGCCGCCCCGAGCCGTGCGTAGGTGGCCAGGGTCTCGGCGATCACCCGCTGCTGGTCGAACTCCCGGCGGGCCTTCAGCGCCGCGGCGGCCCCCATCGCCGAGCGCCGCTCGGGATCGGCGGCGAGCCGGGCCACGGCGTCGGCGAGCGCCGCGGCGTCGCGCACCGGGACGAGCAACCCGGTGTGCCCGTCGTCGACCACCTGCCGGCAGCCCCGGACGGCGGTGGCGACGATCGGCAGACCGCTCGCCGCGGCTTCCATCGCCGCCCGGGGGAACCCTTCCCGGTGGGAGGCCAGCACGAACAGGTCCATCGCCCCGTAGCACCGTTCGGGGTCGCGTCGTTCCCCCACGTGGCGCAACGGCGCCTCGGCCGCGGCCCGGCGGAGCGTCGCGGCGTCGACGGCGTCGGGTTTGTCGGGTTCGTGGGGCCCGATCACCACCCAGCGCACCTGCGGGGCCCGGTCGGTGAGGAGCCGGGCCGCGGTGAACACCTCGCCGTAGCCCTTCTCCCACACCAGCCGGCCCACCACGCCGCAGAGCACCTCGTCGGGTCCCGCCCCCAGCTCGGCCCGCAGCACCTCGCGTTCGGTCGGATCGAGCCGACCGGGACGGAACCGGGTGAGGTCGACGCCGTTGCCGAGCAGGTGCAGCTTGCGGGCCGGGATCCGCAGGCGTCGCAGGGTGGCGAGGTCCTCGGGGTTCTGCACGAGCTCGGCGTCGGAACAGACGGCGGCGGCCCGTTCCAGCCCGTACACGACCAGGCGCTTCGGCCACGGGTCGCCCGGCAGGGCGTAGAGACCGTGGCAGGTGTTCACCACCACCGGCACCCCGGCGAGCCGGGCCGCGATGCGCCCGTAGACACCGGGCTTCGGGTTGTGGGTGTGGACGATCTCGGGGCGCAACGCCCGAAGCACCCGCACGAGCTCGGCGAGCGCCGCCGCGTCCTGGTGCGGGGCCATCGACCGGGTGGCGTGACGCAACGGGACGTGGCGGATGCCCCGCGCCGCCAGGTCGGCGACGAAGCGGTCGGGAGCGGACACGCCGATCACCTCGTACCCGGCGGCGGCGAAGGCCTCCAGCTGCGGCCCCAGGAGCAGCTCGAGGCTCATCGCCGTGGTGGTGAGGTGCACGAGCCGGCCCGGCACCGACCCGGCGCCCCTCACGACCGTGACCCCCGGTACCTCCAGCGGTTGAGCACACCGCGGGCCGCGTCCTCGAACCACAGGCCGCCGGTCGTCTTGGCGACGAAGTACCGCATGCCGTCCGAGCGCTGCACCGGGGAGCGGGACAGCCGCCACCGGTCGGTGCGGCCCGGGCGGTTCGGTCGGGTGCCCGACAGCGCCGCCGAGGCGAACCGGGCGCGCACCTCCGCTTCCACGGCCGGGTCCCGGGGGGCCAGCGCCTTCGGGTAGGCGAAGTGGACCGGGGCGGTACCGAGCCGTTCGGCGATCAGCTCCACGGAACGGTCGAGCTCGTCGGCGGCGGTCCGTCGATCGACGCGGTCGAGGAGCGCGTGCCGGTGCGTGTGCGACCCGACGGTCACGAGTCCCGTGCTGCAGGCATCGGCGAGCGCGCCCCAGCTGAGCGGCCGCCCGTCGCCCGGGAACCGTCGCTGCTCCTCCACGAAGGCCGTGGCCAGGTACAGCGTCACCGGGATCCGGTGGCGGACCAGCACCGGCAGGGCCTCCTCCACGAAGTCGGCGGTGCCGTCGTCGAAGGTGACCGCCACCGGCCGCTCACCGACCGCCTCCTCCGGGCGGTCGAGGGTGGCGAGACCCTCGTCGAGGGTGCAGGGCGCGGCGTGCTCGGCCAGGTGGGCCATCTGGGCCTCGAAGCTCGGGGTGGGCAGGTCGAGCTCCATGGGTGCGTGCCCGCCGACCCGGTGGTAGATGAGCACGACGAGCCCCGGCGGCGGCGGACGGAGCCGGTCGATCGCCGCTGCAGCGCGCTTGACGGCGGAGCGGGAGCCGCCCATCCGGTTCAGCCCCCGCTCGTGGTCCCCACGGGGCGCCGTGTCGGGGCCGGGGTCCAGGTCCGGCCCCCCACGGCCAGGGGCACCACCGCCAGGCTCGGGCACAGCGACACGGCCGCGGCGACGGGATCGGCGGCGTGCTCCACGAGGTTGTGGTTCTCGCCGGGATCGGCCGCCAGGTCGAAGCCCTGCACGTCGAGCCAGTGCCCGGGTCCGGCGGGCACCAGGGTCACCGGCCGTCCGAGCACCGCGGCCAGGAGCCGCTCCGCCCGTGCCCGGCGGCGCGCCGGGCGGGCGAGGGCGAAGCGGGTGACCACGACCTTGGCGTCGCCCTCGACCCGGGCGGCGATCGCGAAGTCGGTGATCACGGTTTGCAACGCCCGGTTCTGGATCCGCTGCCCGAGCGAGGTGTTCTTGCCGGTCCGGTTCACGTTGAGGCGCAGCCGGTTGCGCACGTACAGGTAGCGTCGGTCCTCGGCGTCGCAGGGTCCGACCGGGGCGAGCCCGTCGCCGAGCCCGGGGCGCGGGTCGGCGGGGACGCCGGCCAGCGCGGCGAGCAGCGCCGGCACCCTGGTGAGGGTGAACGGGGCCGCCGCGAGCCGAGCCAGGTGCTCACCCACCAGGGCCCGGCGAACGGCCGGGACGGCGATCACGAGCATCGCTCCCATGAGGTCCTCGTGCAGGCGCCCGCCGTGGTGCACCCGGTTCCGGGCCGGGTCCAGCCCTTCGCCGTGGTCGGAGCACACCGCGACCACCGTGCGCTCGGGGTCGACCGTCTCGAGCAGGGCGTCGAGCCGCTCGTCGGCGGCGCGCACGCACGCGTCGTAGACCTGCCGTTGCGTCGCCACCGTGGAGGGCTCCACGCCCCGCCACGACACCACGTTGGCGCGCAGCGGCTGCACGCCCGTCCGGGCGGCCACCTCGGGGTCGAGGTAGGCGAGCCCCACCGGCTTGTAGAAGTCGTGCACGAGGTTGGTGTGCACGAGCATGAAGCGGGGACGGTCCGCCGGTGCACGCCACCAGCGGGCCGCGGCCTCGAACGGCTCGTCGTGACCGGTCGACAGCTCGTAGCGCCGGAACCCGGCGTCCATCCCGGAGCTGGGGTGCAGGTTCGTGTTGTTCACGAAGGCCGCGGTCTCGTACGCGCCGGCGAGCCGCTCGGCCAGCATCGGGAACGGCAGCGGGCCCCGGTGCGTGTAGCGGTCGTGCACCCAGGGCGGCACCCCGGAGAGCAGGGAGGTGCAGCTCGGCAGCGTCCACGGTGCCGGGGCGTAGGTGCGGGGGAAGACCACCCAGCCCCCCGCTTCGGCGCGGGCCGCCAGGCGGGGCATCGCCTGGGCCGTGCCGCCCGGGCCCCGGTCGGCCCGGCAGGCGTCGACGATGACGAGCAGCACGTCGGTCGGTACGGAGGCGGCCATGGCTGTCACGCAGCGTAACCTTCGGGCGTGTGCGGCATCGCCGGGGTCCTCGACCCGGATGCGGGGACCCCCGGTGGTGAGCTCGCCGCGATCGCCGGGGCGATGGCCGCACGCCTCGCGCATCGTGGACCCGACGACGCCGGCTGCTTCGCCGACCCCGAGGCGGGGATCGCGCTGGGTCACCGACGCCTGTCGGTGATCGACCTCAGCCCGGCCGGGCACCAGCCGATGTGCTCGGCCTCGGGCCGGTACGTGCTCACCTACAACGGCGAGTGTTACGACCACCCCGCGCTGCGCCGCCGCCTCGAGTCGCAGGGCGTGCGTTTCCGCGGGCACTCCGACACCGAGGTCCTGCTCGCCGCCGTGGAGGCCTGGGGTCCGCAGAAGGCGCTGACGGCCACGAACGGGATGTTCGCGTTCGCCCTGTGGGACCGCGACGAACGGAAGCTGCTGCTCGCCCGGGACCGGATCGGGGAGAAGCCGCTGTACTACGGCTGGGTCGGCCGGCGGTTCGTGTTCGCCTCCCAACCGGGCGCGTTCCGGGCCGTCCCGGGCTTTGCGGCCCGCGTCGACCGAGGGGTGCTCGCCGCGTACCTCCGCCTGGGCTACGTCCCGCCGCCGGCGTCGATGCTGGCCGGGTTCGCCACCGTGCCCCCCGGCGCCACCGTCACCATCACCCCCGGCGTGGCGCCGGGGGTGATGCCGGAACCGGTGGCGTACTGGTCGGCGGCCGATGAGGTGGCCGCGGCGCGCGACGCCCCGTGCACCGGGGGGGAGGGCGAGGTGCTGGCCGCGCTGGAGGAGCTGCTCACCGGCGCCGTGCGGGAGCGCCTCGTCGCCGACGTGCCGGTCGGCGCGTTCCTCTCCGGCGGGATCGACTCGTCGCTGGTCGTGGCGCTCGCCGCCGAGGTCGCCTGCGGGCCGGTGCGGACGTTCTCGATCGGATCCGACGACCGCCGCTTCGACGAGGCCGCCGATGCCCGGCGCGTCGCGGCGCACCTCGGCACCGCGCACACCGAGTGGGTGGTGACCGCCGCCGACGCCCTCGGGCTCGTGGAACGGCTCGACGAGATCTGGGACGAGCCGTTCGCCGACCCGTCCCAGATCCCCACCCGTCTCGTCGCCGGATTGGCCCGTCGGGACGTGACGGTGGTGCTGTCCGGCGACGGTGGCGACGAGCTGTTCGGGGGCTACAACCGCTACACGCTCGGACGGGCACTGTGGCGGCGGGCCGGCCGGTTCCCGACCCCGGTCCGCCGGGTGGCCGGCCGTGTGGCCGGGACGGTGCCGGCCGGGGTGGTGGACGGCGTGTTCGCGCTGCTGGGGCACCTCCTGCCCCGCCGGGCCCGGCTGCGTACCCCGGCCGACAAGTGGCACAAGCTCGCCGAGGTGCTCGGTGCCGCCGATCCCGACGAGCTCTACGTGCGGCTGGCCTCGGCCTGGCCCGACCCGGCCCGCCTGGTGCCCGGGGCCACCGAGCGGTCCAGCGCCGCGATCGACCCGGCCGTCTGGCCGCCCGGCGCGATGGAGGAACGGATGATGTTCGCCGACCTCGTCGCCTACCTGCCCGGCGACACGCTGGTGAAGGTCGACCGGGCGTCGATGGCCGTCGGGCTCGAGGCCCGGGTCCCGCTGCTCGACCCCCGGGTGGTGCGTTTCGCCTGGCGCCTGCCGCTCGACCTGCGGATCCGGCCGGGTCGCTCGAAGCACCTGCTGCGCAGCCTGCTCGCCCGTCACGTGCCCCCGGCGTTGTGGGACCGGCCCAAGATGGGTTTCGACCCGCCGGTCGGGGAGTGGCTGCGGGGACCGCTGCGCGACTGGGCCGAGACGCTGCTGGCCCCGGCCCGGCTGGCCGCCGAGGGGTTCCTCGACCCGGCGACCGTCGCCGAGGTGTGGCGCCGGCACCGGACCGGACGGCGCAACCACACCTACGCGCTGTGGGGCGTGCTGATGTTCCAGGCCTGGCGGCAACGCTGGGAGGCGACGTGACCGCCCGGTCCCGCCTCGACGGGGGGATCCGGGTGCTCGTGCAGCGGCCGATGAACTACGCCTACCACGCCTTCGAGCTCGAGGCGCTGCGGCGGGCGGTCGGTGTCGCACGGGTGCGTTTTTCGGAGCGGGGATTCCCGGAACCGCCCCGGGGTCGGGACGGCTGTGCCATGATCGTGTCCCGCCCCGGCCGTCCCGACCGGCGGCTGTACGTGTCCACCGCCGACCCGCCCGACCTGTACCCGGCATGGCTGGACTGGGCCGACGTGTACGCCAAGGTGAACCTCGACCCGGCCCGCGTCCCGAGCGGCTGCCGGGCCCGGGTCGTGCCGCTCGGTCCGGCGTTCGGGTTCCGCACGTGGTCCCCGCCGCAGCTGCTGCGGTCCCGCTTCGCCCCTCGGGGTCTCGCCGAGGGCGGGTCGCGATGGCGGGCGTGGCGGGGCACCGTGCGCACCTGGCGTGACCGGGTACCGCTCTCCGCCTACGTCCCGGAGCCGGGCCGCGACGACGAGTGCTTCTTCGTCGCCACCCCCTGGGTGAAGCACACCGAGGTGAACGCACCCCGGGCCACGTTCATGCGCGTCGCCGCGTCGCTGCCCGGTGTGCGGTTCACCGGAGGGTTCGCGCCGTCGAGTCCGGCGGAGGCCGCCGAGGTACCGCCCGGCCTGCTCGCTCCCCGCCGGTACCGCCACCGCGACTGGATCGCCGCCACGCAGCGGTCGCTGGCGGTGTTCAACACGCCCGCGGTGCACGACTGCCTCGGCTGGAAGCTCGGGGAGTTTCTCGCACTCGGCAAGGCGATCGTGTCCCTGCCGCTCACCCGGGCGCTGCCCGCCCCGTTGCGCCACGGGGAGCACCTGCACGTCGTGGACGGCTCCGAGGACGAGATCCGTGCCGCGCTGGAACGCCTGCGCGACGACCGCGACTACCGCCGGTACCTCGAGCGCGGCGCCCGGGCCTGGTTCGACGCGCACCTGGCCCCGGAGCGGATGTGGGCCCGGCTGCTGCGCATCGCCGACGGCGGCGCCGCCGACGGCGCCGATCGGCCCGCCGGGCGATCAGAAGAGCTCGACGTCGCCGAGGGTGAGGCGCCACGCCGGTAGCGACGGCGGGCGGCGCCGGAGCGTGCGTGCGGTGAGCAGCGGGCCGAGGCGGGGCAGCGGCCACCACCCGGCCCCGGCCGGTGCGCCGATCGCCACCGCCACGTCGGCTCCCGAGGCGGCCAGCACCGCCCGGCGCAGCCGGCGGTGGGTTCGCCGGTCGTCACCGGGCACGGCCAGCCACCCGACCGCCGCCTCCCGCACCGGCCCACGGCGCCGCCGCCGGAAGATCGCCATCCCCCGGGCCGGGCCCCCGGGGGCCACCACGGCGCGGTAGCCGAGCAGCGGGGTCCCGTAGCGCCAGCGCAGCACCGCGGGATCGAGCCGGGTGGCCAACCCCGGGGTCACCGGACGCGCCGCGAGCAGCTCGCCGATCGCGGCCTCGTCGGCCAGCACCTCCGCGGCCGGCTCCCCGCCGACGGCCGGCTCCGACCACAGCTCGGCCGGCACCCGGGCCCCCAGGAGGCCGAGCGCGGCCGACGGGCCGGCCGGTCGCAGCCGCACGGGCAGGCGGCCGACCACCTCCCAGCCCATCTTCAGGTAGCCGGGGCGGCTCTGGTCGTTCGGCGTGTTGAACACCAGGTCGACCCCTTCGGCGGTGAGCTCCTCGACCGCGGCGCTGGTGAGGGCCCGGAACAGGCCGCGACCCTGGTACTCGGGGGCGGTCGCGGTGTCGACGGCCCGCACGGCGCGTGCCGTGCCGTGCGGCGGTGCGTCGTCCCAGGAGACGGGGGTGCGCCCCGACGGCGGGGTCGACGGGGGGGTCCAGGAGAACTCCCAGCGCATCAGGACCCGGAGGGCCACCAGGCGGTCCCCGGCGAAGGCCCCCCACGCCGGGGAGGTCCCGAACGGGTTCTCGTGGTGCTTCCATCGGAACAGCGCCTCGTGCCGCTCGTCGCGTCGCCACCCGAGGGTCTCGGTGAGCAGCTCGACCACCGCGGGCAGGTCGGCGTCGCCGACGCGGCGCAGCGCGACGTCGTGGGGGGGTGACCCGTTCACGGCTCGACCCCCGCTCCCCGGGCCGCCCGGGGCCGGTCGCCGCCCACCAGCGACCGGTAGGTGTCCTCGAGGCGTCGCACCGCGACGCGGATGTCGAAGCGCCTCCCGGTCCGTGCCGCGGCGGCGCCCATCGACGCCCGCCGCGGCGGGTCGGCGGCCAGGGCCCGGATCGCCGCGGCCAGCGCGGCGGGATCGCCGGGCGCCACGAGCAGACCCTCGCGCCCGTCGGTGATCGTCTCGGCCACCCCACCCACCGCCGTGGCCACCACCGGCAGGCCCAGCACGAGTGCCTCCATGAGCGCCACCGGCAGTCCCTCCCAGCGCGACGACAGGCAGAACACGTCGCAGCCGGCGAGCAGGCGCGTGGCGTCCGGTCGGTACCCGGTGAGGGTCAGCACCCCGTCGAGGCACAGCTCGCGGTGCAGCGACACGATCGCGGCTTCCTCGGGTCCCTGTCCGACCGCCACGAACCGCACGTCTGCGCCGCCGTCGGCCACCATCCGGGCGGCCCGCAGCAAGGTCGGGTAGTCCTTCTGCGCCCGGTAGTTCGCCACCGTCCCGACCAGCAGCGTGCGGGGACCCACACCCAGTTCGGCCCGCACGGCGTCACGCCCGGGGAGCAGGGCCCGCAGGCGTTCCGGCTCCACGCCGTGCACGAGCAGCGCGGCCCGGGCCCGGACGCGTGGCGCCATCGACTCGAGGGTTTCCCGGGACACGGCGAACGTCGCCTCGTCGAGCGGTGCGGTCCAGGCGTTGAGCAGCCGGGTGGGGGTGGCGAAGGTGGACCAGGCGTTGTGCTCGGTGGTCACGACGTGCGGCCGCCGGCGGCGGGGCAGGCCGCGGACCATCGGGCGCACGAACCCGGCCACGTACGGCGAGTGCACGTGCACCACGTCCACCGGGTCCCGGCGCAGCCGCCGGGCGAGGCGGGCGAGCCAGCGCAGGTCCCAGTCGCGACCCCCGCCGAGGCAGGTGACCCGCACCCCGGCCGAGCGGAGCTCGGGTACGAGGTGGTCCTTGGTCGGCAGCAGGTAGGCCGCCTCGTAGGCGAACGCGTCGTGGTCGGCGACCTGCGCCGCGGCGACCAGGAGGCGTTCCGCTCCCCCCGGACCGAGTCCCTTCGAGCACCACAGCACGCGGATGCGGCCGTCGGGGGGGCGCGTGACGCTCACCGGGCGCTCACCGGGGCGGGCCCTCCCACACGATCGGTCGCCCGATCAGCGTGGCGAGGGTGCCGGTCTCGGCGGCCAGCAGGTCGGCGGCTTCGTCCGGGAGCGGGGCCTCGGCCGAGGTGAGCAGGCGCCGGTAGCGGCGACCGTCGCGCAGGGCCACCCGGCGCAGCGGCGCCCGCAGCGGCCCGAGGGCCGGGGCCAGACGCTGCCAGCGACGGCGGTAGGCGATCCGGGCCGGTGCGGTGAACCGTTCCTTGGTCGCCGTCACGTTGTGGGCGCCGGTCGGGGCGGGACGGGGCGTGAGACCCAGGTGGGTGCACACCGCGTCCCATCCCGGACCGGCGAGCAGGTCCTCGAAGCGCACCACCGCCAGCGCGTCGCCGAAACGGCGGACGTAGGGACGCAGCACGGTCGCGTAGCGCGACGCGGCGATGTAGGGGTTGTCGGGTTCGGCCACCGCGTCGGGGAACGGTCGCCGCTCGCGACCCCGCTGCACCTGGTGGCGGTAGTGCGAGCGGGTCCGCTCCACGGGGTTCCGGAGCAGGCACACGAGCGGGAGGCGTCCGAGCACCGCCTCGATCCGCCCCGCGGCGAGCTCGGCGAGCTCCGGGGCGGTGTAGCGCACCGATGCCTCCCCGGTGAGCCGGTCGTCGCCGATCCCGGCAAAGTGGCCGGCGTACCAGTCGAGGCCGAGGGCCCAGCGTTCCTCCCGACCGAAGAAGTTCGGCTCTTTCGTCGCCGGGAGGGCGACCTCCGGTTGGGCCCCCAGCCAGCGGAACAGGGTGGTGGTGCCCGACTTCGCGGTGCCGATCACCAGGAAGTCGGGGAGGCGCCGTTCGCTCGTCACACGCATCGGGTTCCCTCGGTCGTCGGCGGTGGGGGACCGCCCGGACGCGCCGCCGCGCCCAATCTGTAGCATCGCGCCCACCCATGGTGCTCACCGCCGCCGGCGACTACCGGGAGCTGCTCGCCCGGATCCAGGTGACGATCCGCCCGCGCACCTACGTGGAGATCGGCGTGCACACCGGCGGCACGTTCCGGCTCATGTGCCCCGGGACCCGGGGCGTCGGTATCGACCCCCGTCCCCAGATCCGCCACGCGATCAACACCACGGCCCGGATCTTCGCCGAGACCTCCGACGAGTTCTTCGCCACCCACGACCTCACCGCGGTGCTCGGCGGACCGGTCGACCTGGCGTTCATCGACGGGCTGCACGTCTTCGAGCAGGCGCTGCGGGATTTGGTGAATCTCGAGCGCCACGCCGGGCCGGACGCCACGATCCTGGTGCACGACTGTTACCCGATCGACGCGGCCAGCGCCGAGCGGGAGCGGCGCACGGCCCGCTGGAGCGGCGACGTGTGGCGGCTCATCGTGGCGCTGCGCCGCTTCCGGCCCGACCTGTCGGTCACCACGGTCGCCGCCGCCCCCACCGGTCTCGGGGTCGTGCGCGGGCTCGACCCGTCGAACACGGTGCTCGCCGACCGCTACGACGAGATCGTCGCCGAGCTGCTCGCGCTGCCCTACTCGGAGATCGAGGGGCGCCGGGAGGACGAGCTCGCGGTGATCCCCAACGACTGGTCGCTGATCCGCCCGTTGCTACCGGCCCGGCCGTTCCTCACCGAGGAGGAAGCGGCCGCCGGGCGCCGGCGGGTCACCCCGGCGATCCTGTACCACCGGGCCCGGCGTGCCACCGCCCGGTCGGCGGCGGGTCCGACGATCCGCCGGGCGCGTCGGGGGCTGCGGCGCCTGGCCGGTGTGGCCGGCGGCCGGGGGCACGGCGGGCCGGGCGCGGCCGCGGGCGGCGAGGGGTACTACGCCGATCCGCAGCGCTACTGGGAGGAACGGCACCGTCGTCACGCCGGGTCGCTGGAGGGGGTCGGGTGCGTCGGCGCCGGCACCGACGCGAACATCGACGCCTACGCCGCGAAGTGGGAGCACGTCGGGGCCCTGCTCGAACGGTTCCCGCCCGACCGGTTCCCGGAGCTGCTCGACGCCGGCTGCGGCAACGGGTTCTTCACCGCCCGGGCGTTGGCCGCCGGGTACCGGGTCACCGGGGTCGACTTCGCGCCGGCGGCGGTGGACCAGGCGCGCGCCGCGGCGCCGGGCGCCGAGCTGCACGTCGGTCGGCTCGACCGTTTCGATGTGGGACGGCGCTTCGGGATCGTGATGTGCATCGACGTGCTGTTCCACGTCACCGACGACGACACGTGGGCGGCGGCGGTCGGCAACCTCGCCCGGCTCGTCGACGACGGCGGCGTCCTGGTGATCCAGGAGCACTTCGAGGACCCGGCGGGCACACCGTCGGGGGTCGAGCACGTGCGCCGCCGCACCCTCGACGACTACCGGGCGCGGCTCGACGGTTGGGAGGTGGCGGTCCACGACCACTACGTGGTGCGGGGAACGCAACGCTCGAAGGACCTCGTGGCGTTCCGACGTGTCGGGAGCGCCGCCGCGGGTCCCTGCTGACCGAGGACCCCCGGGGGCCTCACCCCGGGGCCCGGCCGGATCGGCGCCGGTCCCGGTCGACGCTCCGGGGTGAACCGGCGGTGACGATCCGCTCGTACAGGGCCAGCATCGCCGCGGCGACGCGCTCCAGGCTGAACGCCTGCTCGAAGCGGCGCCGCGCCGCGGCGCTCATCGCGGCCCGTCGCTCCGGGGACGCCAGCAAGGCCTCGACCGCGACGGCGAGCGCAACGGGGTCACCGGGCGGGACGAGGAGCCCTTCCCGGTCGGGGGTCACCACCTCCCGCAACGCCGGGAGGTCCGAGGCCACCACCGGCAGCGCCAGCGCGAGCGCTTCGACCACGGCCCCGCCGAGGCCCTCGTAGCGAGAGGGGAACACGAACAGGTCGGATGCGGCGAGCAGGTCGCCGACGTCGCGGCGGTGCCCGAGGAGGCGCACCCGTTCCCGGGTCGAGGCGGGGCTGCGGGACAGCTGCGCCTCCAGGCGCGCCGACGCGTGCCCGGCCCGGCCCACGACCAACAGCCACACCTCGGGGTGGGTGGACGCCAGCCGCTCGAAGGCGTCGAGCAGCACGTCGTGGCCCTTCTGGGGGTCCTGGCGTCCGACGGTGCACAACACCGTCGCGTCGAGGGGGACGCCGAGCGCGGCGCGCACCGATGCCCGCCGTTTGGGGTCGGGCCGGCCGAGACGGGCCTCGTCGCGGCCCCGGGGGATCACGGTGATGCGGGCCGGGTCGATCCGCAGGTGACGCACCGCGGAGTCGGCCGCGGCGTGGGTGATCGCGTGGAAGTGGTCGGTGAGGTGGCGGGCGGTCCAGCCGTCGAGCTCCCGGGCGGCGACGAGGCGGCTGCGGCGCACGTTCGGGTCGGCGAGCCGCGCCGGTTCGTAGGAGGTGTTCACCAGCGAGGTGAGCACCCGTGCCGGGGTCCCCCAGGCGGCGAGCCGCCCGTGCACGTCGGAGCGGAACAGCGTGGTGTGCACCACGTCGGGTCGTTCCGTGCGGATGATCCGTCGCAGCTGCGCCACCCGGCCGGGTCCGGTGCCCGCCGTGCAGAACCGGGCCTCGTAGCTGCGTTCCGTCTCGGTGATCTGCACGTCCCCTTCGAGCCGGGTGAGCGCCACGACGTCGCAGCGCACCCCGGCGGCCTCGAAGCGCGGGACCAGCTCGTTGAGCGATCGCTCCGCGCCGCCCGGGAGGAAGCTGTCGATGAGGTGGAGGACGCGCACGCGGCCGGGCTCCGGGGCCGAACGGGAGCCGTACCATACCGCCGTGCGCGCTCGGGACGGCGAGGACGGCCGCGACCGCGTCGAGCCCGGCGTGACCGCCGCGGCGGTGACGGCGGCCCCCGACGGCGCCGGCCCGGCGGCGTTGCCGGTCCGGCGCGTGGTGGTGCTCGGCGGCGGCGACCGCCTCACCCGCTGGCAGCGGCTGGTGCTCGAGCACCTGGTGGCCGAAGGCGTGCAGCTGTGCGGCCGGGTGGACGACGGCCGGGT
>CALEDW010000004.1 GCA_937949585.1 uncultured Acidimicrobiia bacterium | reverse complement strand
GCCACTCCAGGCCCTTGGCCCGGTGGAAGGTGACCAGTTCCACCCCGTCGCCGCCGTCGCCGCCTGCGTCGTGCCGCAGGGTGGAGGCCAGGTAGGCCCGGAACCCGGCGACGGTGCCGGCCGCGCCGGCGAGCGCGGCGTACTCAGCACCGAGCGCGCCGAGCTGCTCGAGGTGCTCGCGCCACTCCTCGGGCCGCCGCGCCGCCTCGTCGTCGAGGTCGTCGAGCAGCGTCGTGAACGGCCGTCGCGGCGCCGCCGACGCGGACCGGGCCAGCCCATCGAGGCCGGCCCGCACCTCGGGCCGCTGCAGGAACCCGGTGCCGCCCCGTACCCGGTGCGGGATCCCCGCCGCCGCCAGCGCCCGCTCGAAGCTCACCGACTGCGCGTTGGTGCGGAACAGGACCGCCATCGACCGCCACGGCCGGTCGGCCCGATGCGCCTCGGTGAGCAGCGCCGCCACCCGCCGGGCCTCGTCGTGCTCGTCGTCGGCGGCGATCACCTCCGGCACCGGTCCCTCGCCCCGGACCGCTCGTACCGGCCGGGACCGGGCGAGCACCGAACGGGAGACGGCCACGACCTGCGGGCTCGACCGGTAGTTGCGGCCGAGGGCGACCACCGCCGCGCCGGGGAAGTACTCGGCGAAGTCGGCAAGGTGGCGCCCGTCGGCGCCGGCGAACCCGTAGATGGCCTGATCGGGATCACCGACGACGCACAGGGCGCTGCGCTCGCCGAGCCAGGCCCGCACGAGGCGGAGCTGCGCCGGGGTGACATCCTGGAACTCGTCGACGAACAGGTGGCGGAACCGGAAGCGCTCGGCGGCGGCGAAGGCCTCGTCGCCGGGCCCGGGCTCGAACGCGTCGGCGGCGAGGTCGATGAGATCGTCGAAGTCGACCAGCCCGCCCCGCCGTTTGAGGGTCTCGTAGGCGTGGTAGTCGCGGGCGACCTCCTCGAGGGCCCGGCCCGGGTCGCGCCCGGCCCGGGCGGCGGCGTCGGGGTAGGCCTCCGGGGTGATGCGCCGCGCCCGGGCCCACTCGATCTCCGCGGCGAGCGCGGCGCGCAGCAGCCGGTCGGCGTTGCGGCGCCCCGGGCGGATCCGGGCCAGCAGCGGCGCCTTGGCGCCGATCAGCTCGGGCATCGGGCGGCGCCGGTGCTCGCACCAGCGTTGCAGTTGGGCGAGCGCCACCGCGTGGAACGTCCCCGCGGTGAGCCCCTCCACCCCGAGCCGGGCCAGCCGGACCCGCAGCTCGGCGGCGGCCTTGCGGGTGAAGGTGACGGCCAGCACTCCCGCCGCCTGTGCCCGGCCGGTGCGGACCTGCCAGGCAATCCGCCGGGTGAGGACCCGGGTCTTGCCCGACCCGGCCGGGGCGATCACCGCCAGCGGTTCGGTCTCGTGGGTCACCGCGGCGCGCTGGTCGGCGTCGAGGTCGGCGAGCAGCGCCGCGGGCCCGGCGTCCTCGGCGTGGAGGCTCGGCGGGAGCGGCGACGGCCCGGTCACGACGGCGACGCTACCGGAGCCCCCCGACACCGTCCGGGACCGCTGCGACCGCTCCGTCGGCCGGCCGACGCGAAGTGGCCCCGAGTAGCCATCGCTGCGGACAGCTCCGGTCTCCTCGGGGCTCACCTTCGCTTCGGCCCGGTCGGTGTCGCCACGTTCCGGACCCGGCCCGCCGTGGCGACGGCTTCCTCACCGCCGGCGCCGGTGCTCGGGCCGCCTTGTAGGGCCTCCCGGGCTCCCGGCCGCCGAGGCGGCTCCACCACCGCTCGTCGTGCCGACCGCCCGATCGGTGCCGGAGCCCGCGCCGGACGGCACCCATCATCATACGCACCGGGGGACCGGCCGTCAAGGGGGCACGGCGGCCTGACCGGCAGGCAGGCCCCGCGGCGGCCGTAGCCTGGAGCGATGGCGGTGTGGGTGAGCCGGCGGGTCTTCGAGGAGCTCGTGGCCGAGGCGCTCGACAGCATCCCGGCCGAGCTGGCCGAGCAGATGGACAACGTGGCTGTGGTCGTGGCCGACGCCCCCGATGGTGAGGAGGTGCTCGGCGTCTACCACGGCGTCGACCTGCCGTCGCGCTCCCCGCTCACCTACGGTGCGGTGACCCCCGACGTGATCACCATCTACCGGCGTCCGCTGTGCGAGCTCGCCGTCGACGAGGACCACCTGGCCGAGCAGGTGCGGGTGACGGTCCTGCACGAGATCGGCCATCACTTCGGCCTGAGTGACGACGACCTCGCCCGCCTCGGCTGGGACTGACGAAGCGGCGGCGTCGCACCCCCGGCCCCACCGGCGTAGGCTCGCAGCGTGCCCCGATACCCGCACCGGTTGATCAACGATGGTGAGACGGTCGTGCTCGACCTCAATCCCCACTGGTGGTACTTCGCCCGCACGATCATCACGGGGACCGTACTGGTGGCGCTGTTCGTGATCTGGCTGGTGCTGCTCGACCAGAGCCGCTGGCTCGGGTACCCCTTGGCGGTGGGCGCCGCCGTGTGGGCGGTCTGGATCGTCTACCAGTACTTCGTGTGGAGCTACACCCACTTCGTGGTGACCGATCGGCGGATCATCGACCGGTCGGGCATCATCGCCAAACGGGGGAGTGAGATCCCCCTCGAGCAGGTCCAGGCCATCGACTTCGCCCAGAACATCTGGGAGCGGATCATCGGCGCCGGCGACCTGCTCATCCAATCGGCCGGCCGCCAGGGTGAGAGCACGTTCCGCAACGTGCGGCATCCCGACGTGGTGCAGCAG
>CALEDW010000003.1 GCA_937949585.1 uncultured Acidimicrobiia bacterium | reverse complement strand
CGATGCGGATCACGACCGGGGCGCCGGTCCCGCCCGGCGCCGACGCCGTCGTCATGGTCGAGCACACCCGGGCCGGCCCGGCCGCCGAGGTGTGGGTGGAGGAAGCGGTCGCCACGGGCGCGAACGTGCGCCCCGCCGGCGGCGACGTGCGGGCCGGCTCGGTGGTGTTCGAGCCGGGCACCGAGCTCCGCCCCGCCCACCTCGGCGTGCTGTCGTCGCTCGGCCGCCGGGAGGTCACCGTCGCCGCTCCGGCGCGGGTGGGGGTGCTGTCCACCGGCGACGAGCTGTGGGACGGGCCGGGGCCTCCTCCGCCCGGACGGATCCGCGACGCCAACCGCCCGATGCTGGCCGCGCTGGTGGCCGAGGCCGGTGCCGAGGTCACCGACCTCGGGATCTGTGATGACGACCCGGCCCACCTCGCCGGCCGGCTCGAGGGGCTCGTCGGCGCCCTCGACCTCGTGGTGAGCAGCGGGGGGGTCTCGGTGGGCGAGCGCGACGTCGTGCGCCTCGCCCTCGACGACCTCGGCGTGCTGCGCTGGTGGCAGGTGGCGATCAAGCCGGCCAAGCCGCTGGCCGTCGGGGTGCTCGGCGACCTCGTGTGCTTCGGGCTGCCCGGGAACCCGGTGTCGGCGCACGTGAGCTTCGAGCTGTTCGTGCGCCCCGCGATCCGGGCACTCGGCGGGCACCGGTACCTCCACCGGCCCCGTCTGCGGGCCGTGGCCGATCACGACATGCCGCGCCGCGCCGACGGGAAGCTGCACGTCGACAGGGTGGTGGTCCGCAGCGAGCAGGGGCGCCTCCTCGCCACGCGGGTGTGGGACCAGGCGAGCAACGCGTTGGCGGCGATGGCGGCCGCCAACGGCCTCGCGCTCCTGCCCGACGGTCCTGGCGTGTGCCGGGGCGAGGAGGTCGACGTCCTCTGCCTCGCCGAGCCGGACCCCGAGGAGCCCTGACCGAAGGGCGCGTCGCGAGCGGCAGCGTGGTCGGCCGCGCCGTGCGCCCGGACCGTGCGCCAGGACCGAGATGCGCCCGGAGCCGGGTCGGCGGACCGGCTCAGGCGGCCGGCCGGTCCTGCGGGCGCGGGCGGGCGGATGGCACGGAGCGGACCGCGGCCCGATGGGCGAGCAGCCACGCCACGAGCCCGCAGGCCAACAGCAGGAGGCAGCCGAGCACCACGACGGGCGTGGACCCTTCGGGGGCGGTGACGCCGGGCGGGGGCACGGGTCGGACCTCGACGACTCGGACGATCGGTTCCGACCGGGCGGCCGGCCCGGCCGGGTGAGCGGACGTGGGCATGGGTACCTCGGTTCGTCGCGGGAGACCGGCCCGTCGGCGGGGCCGGTTTCGCGCTGGCTCCCCGCAGGCTCACGCGACCAGCTCGATGCCTGCGGATCGACGCCTCCCCGAGGTGGGGACCCGTCTCGTCCCTGGCCCACCCGCCTCCCAAGGTGGACGTTCAGTGAATGATAAACCACTATCCGCGCGATCACAATGGGTCGATCGGCCCATGCCGCCCGCCGTCCGGCGGTGGGCCGGTCCGGGTCCGCGCCGTACCCTGTCGGGATGGCCCCGCAGCCCGCGGCTCCCGTGCTCGTCGACGGCCACGGCCGCCGGGTCGGCGATCTGCGGCTCTCGGTGACCGACCGCTGCGGTTTGCGTTGCCACTACTGCATGCCGCCGGAGGGACTGACCTGGCTCCCCCGGGCCGAGCTGCTCACCTACGAGGAGCTCGCCCGGCTCGCTCGACTCTGCGTGACGCGCTGGGGGTTCGACGGGATCCGGATCACCGGGGGGGAACCGACCGATCGGGCCGGGGTGTGGCGCCTCGTGGAGCTCTTGGCGCCGCTCGGCGTCGACCTGGCGATGACTACGAACGGCACCCGACTGGAGGCGCTGGCGCCGCGGCTTCGCGACGCGGGGCTGCACCGGGTGAACGTCTCGCTCGACACGCTGCGACGCGACCGGTTCCGGGAACTGTGCGGGCGCGACGCCTTGCCCCAGGTCCTCGCCGGGATCGACGCCGCCGTCGCCGCCGGGCTCTCACCGGTGAAGGTGAACGCGGTGATCGTCCGGGGGCGCAACGACGACGAGCTCGTCGCGCTGGCCGCGTTCGCCCGCGACCGGGGGCTGGCATTGCGACTCATCGAGTTCATGCCGCTCGACGCCGCCGGAAGGTGGGTACCCACGGCGGTGGTGAGTGCCGGAGAGATGCTGGAGCGGATCCATCGGGTCTTCCCGCTGGCCCGCCCGCCCGCCGAGGCACTGTCGGGCGGGCACGACGAACCGGCGGCCCGTGTCCCCTACGCCGACGGCCGGGGTGAGGTCGGGGTGATCCCCAGCGTCACCGCGCCTTTCTGCGACCGCTGCGACCGTATCCGCATCACCGCCGACGGGAAGGTGCGGACGTGTCTGTTCGCGCTCGAAGAGACCGACTTGCGGGGGCCGATGCGCGCCGGCGCGAGCGACGACGACCTGGCCGGTCGCATCGCCGCGGCCGTCGCCGGCAAGGGCCCGGGGCACCGCATCGGCCGGGTCGACTTCGTCCGTCCCGCCCGGTCGATGAGCCAGATCGGGGGCTGAGGGGGGTGGACGATCCCTAGACTGGCGCGATGACCTCGGAGTTCACGCACCTCGACCCGTTGGGTCGCGCCCGGATGGTCGACGTCACCGCCAAGGAGGCCAGCCACCGGCGGGCCGTGGCGCGCTGCCGGGTCTACATGGCGGCCGAGACGGCGGCCGCCGTCGCCTCCGGGGCCGTCCAGAAGGGGGACGTGCTGGCGGTCGCCCGGGTCGCAGGGATCCAGGCCGCGAAGCAGACGGCCATGCTCCTCCCGCTGTGCCACCCGCTGCTGGTGGGTTCGGTGTTCGTGAACTTCCGGATCGAGGACGCCCACATCGAGGTCGAGGCCCAGGTCGACACCGTCGACCGGACCGGCGTCGAGATGGAGGCGCTCACCGCGGCGGCGGTGGCGGCCCTCACGGTGTACGACATGTGCAAGTCGATCGACCGGGGGATGACGATCGGGGATCTCGCCCTGTGGGAGAAGACCGGGGGGCGCTCCGGGAACTGGCGGCGGGAGGGTCTCCTCGACGAGTCGCTCCGGCCCTGAGATCCCGGGAGCCCGGGGCATCCATCCCATCCTGGCGGTTTGCACCGATCACGTCGTTCATCCGGGAACGTCGGGGCTCCGAGTTCGCCGGGGGGGTCGGCCGACGCCTAGGGTGATCCCCCACTCGGCGTTCAGCCTGCGTTAGCGTCCGCGACACGGAAGGCGACCAGGAGCCTTGGCGATCCTGATCCTGCTGATCCTCGCAGCCGCGTGGGCGGCCTTCTTCCTGTGGCCCGTGATCAAAGGCCGCAGCGACCGGCAGCGGGTCGACTCCGTCGACCGTTTCACGCACCACCTGCGGGTCATCGGCCGGACCGGAGGTCACCCCGCCCCCGGCGCGACGCCGACCCGTCCGCTGTGGGCGGTTCCGACCCCGGACCCCGGGACGCCGAGTCGTGCCGTGCGGGCGCGGCGGGTCGCGGCGGCGAAGCGACGCCGGGACGTGGTGCTCGTGCTCGCGACCGCCCTGGCCGGGTCGCTGCTGCTGGCGCTCGTGGCGGGTGCGATCCTGCTCTGGCTGTTGAGCGCGGTCCTCGGGGCCCTGTTCGCCACCTACCTGGTGCTGCTCGCCGTCGTCCCGCGGCTCGATCGGCCGACCGTCGCGCCGATCCCGATGCTCGGGCCACGCCCGGCCCCCGGCGGCCCGGTCCCGCTCCCGGTGCGTCGTCACGCCTCGTCCTGATCGGTCCCGATGGACCGGGCCGCGGAGCTGGAGACGATCGGCCGGACGGCCCGGGAGGTCCTGGAGGACCGGCACCTGGCGCGCGAGGTCATGTTGCGCTGCGCCCGGCAGGTGATCCAGGCCGCAGGGCGGGCGGTGCGGGCCGTGCACCGTCACGACTTCGCCCAGGCGGTGGCGGAGCTCGACGCGGCCGAGACGCTCCTGGCCGAGGCCTGCGACGCCGCCGAGACGCATCCCGAGCTGCGGCACGGGGCCCTCGGGGATGCGGCCAAGGAGTACGCCGAGGCCCGTCTCACCCTGGCGATCGTGCGGGACGAGCCCCTGCCGGGTCCCGCCGACCTCGGGGTGGAGGTCGCTTCGTACCTGAACGGTCTGGCCGAAGCGGCCAGCGAACTGCGCCGTCACCTCCTCGACTGCCTGCGGACCGGTCGTCTGGAACGCGCCGAGCAGCTGCTCGGGGTGATGGACGAGGTGCTCGGCCTGTGCATGACCGTCGACTATCCCGACGCCGTGACCGGTGGCCTGCGCCGCACGACGGATGCGTTGCGGGCGGTGGTGGAACGGAGCCGGGGCGACCTCACCACGGCCCTCACCATGTCGCGGCTCCGTGAGGTGATCACCGCCGCGCTGCCTCCCGAACCCGGGGTCCCCTCCGGCTGACCGGTACCCCGCGTCGAGCCGGGCGCGACCCGCCCGTCGCCTCGGATACGGTGGCAGCCGGCCCGGGGAGGGGCTGCAAGGGGGGCGGAGATGCGGGCACGGCGTCCGGGGACCTGCGCCGCACCGCGGCGACCGGCGCGGGTGGCGGGTGTGCTGCTCGTCGGAGCGGCGGTGGCGGTCACCGGGTGCCTGCCGCTCCGCTGGGCCCGGGATCAGAGGGTGGAGGTGGTCGTCGGACCGCCCCGGGCCGGGGGCGCGCGGGTCGTGGAGGTGCGCGCCGACCGGCTCGGCGACACGACGGCGACGTTCGAAGTCCGCCTCGACCGGGTGGTCGGCTCCCCGCTCGTGTCGGTCACCTCGCGTTCCCCCGCCCGGATCACCCTGTCCGGCGAGGTGATCCCACCGGGTCGGCACGTGCTGGTGGCCACGGTCCGGGCCGGTCACCGGCGCCGGCACGGGACGGCCGTGCTGGACACCGCGCTGCGTCTCAACCAGCTCCAGGGACTGGGCAGCCACAACAGCTACCACGTCGCCCCCACCGATCCACCGTGGAACGGGGTGCTGCAGTGGCAGTACACGCACAGTCCACTCGACGTGCAGCTGAGCGAGGAGGGGATCCGTCAGCTCGAGCTCGACGTGTTCGTCGACCCCGCCGGTCACTTCGTGGCGCACGTGCCCGACGTCGATGCGGGCACGACCTGTGTTCGCCTCGTCGAGTGCTTGCGGGTGATCCGGGGGTGGTCCGATGCGCACCGGCGGCACGCCCCGATCGCCGTGCTCGTCGAGCTGAAGGACGACGACTACGGCTTGCCCACCCCGATCCGGCCGTGGACCCGGGCGGCGATGGACCAGCTCGACGCCGAGATCCGCTCGATCTTCCCCCCCGGGCGCCTCGTGACCCCCGACGACGTGCGCGGGCGGCGGACCACCCTGCGGGAAGCGGTCCTCCGGGACGGATGGCCCCGCCTGGAGACGCTGCGGGGTCGGGTGATCTTCCTCATGGACAACGCCGGGGCCAAGCGCCACGCCTACCGGCAGGGACGACCGTCACTCGAGGGCGCGGTGCTGTTCACCAACTCCTCGCCCGGCGATCCCGATGCCGCGTTCGTGAAACGCAACGACCCGCCGGCCGACATCGCCGAGCTCGTCGACGCCGGGTACCTGGTGCGTACCCGGGCCGACGCCGACACGTGGGAGGCCCGGGCCGACGACCGGCGTCGGGCCGAGGTGGCCCTGGCGTCCGGCGCTCACTGGGTGTCGACCGACTTCCCAGTGCCCGGTCGCGCCTTCGGCACGCCGTACGTCGTGACGATCCCGGGTGGGTCGCCCCTGCGCTGCAACCCGGTGAACACCCCGGCCTGGTGCCGCTCCGGGATGGTCGAGGACCTCGCCGCCGACCGTCGCCGACCGCCCGGCGACGCATCCCGGTCGGGGGCGCGGCCCGCATTGGTATCCTCGGGGTCGCTGGGGGTGTAGCTCAGCCTGGCAGAGCGCTACGTTCGCAACGTAGAAGTCGGCGGTTCAAATCCGCTCACCTCCACCACTCCTCTCGGGGTCGTCCGGGGTCGTCCGGCTCGGCGGACCGTCGAGCCCTCGTCCGGTGGCATGATCACCAGGACGGGGAGGGTCGATGCTGTTCGTGCACGAGACGCACCGGGTGATCGGTGCCCACGAGGACGCCTTCGAGCAGGCGTTCCGCTGCGGTTGGCTCCCGACCCTCGCCGAGACCGATCACGCCCGTCTCCTCTACTACCTGCGGCACGCCCACGGGACGGGCCGGGCCTACAACGTGGTGACGATCACCGCCGTCACCGACGCCGGGGCCTGGGGCGAGCTGGTCCGGCGCATCGAGTCGGGCGACCTCACGACCTGGGTCCGCCACGTCGATTCGCTGCGCCACGACGTCACCGCGAAGGTGCTCATCCCGGTGGACTGGTCGCCGCTGCAGGAGGTGAACCTCGACCGGGTGCCCACCGACGGCGCCGAGCACCGCACGACCCTGTTCCTCGAGGACACCGCCTGGCCGTTCGAGGGCAAGGTGGAGGCGTACCTGGACGCGGCGAGGGACAACTACCTGCCGGCGCTGAAGGCCGGCGGGCGGCCGCTGCTGCACCTGGAGGCGGTGTTCCGCCCCGCCTGGGGGACCGGGGCCCGTCGGCGTGAGGTCGTCCTCTGGCAGCAGGTGATGGACGTCAAGCGCCTCGTGGCCCTCTTCGGCGCCGAGGTACCGCCCGAGCACCGGGGCCCGGGGACCTGGATGCACGACGCGCTGGCCGTGCGGGACGATTGGGAGAGCCGGCTGCTGCGCACGGCGCCCTGGTCGCCGCTGTACTGAAACCGGACCCCCTTCCGGGTCGCCGGGGGGATCGCGCCGGTCGCCCCGCTAATATTTCGTTGGGCGAACGAAATGACCGGATGGGTTGATCGGGACGGGGCGATCGGAACCAGATGATCGGGGTGCGGTGAGAGCGGAGTACGGGCTCGAGGTCCCCGGCACGGAGCGGGCCGAGGTGCTGGCGCCGCGGCTCCGCCTGGTCGTCACACGCCTGGCCCGGCGGTTGCGCCGGGTCGGCACCGGCGAGTCGCTCACCCCCACCCAGGCTGCGCTGCTGAGCACGATCGAACGGTTGGGACCCGTGAGCCCGGGCACCCTCGCCGAGGCGGAGCACCTTCGCCCACCGACGATCACCACGGCCGTCGACCGCCTGGAACGCCAGGGCCTGGTCAGGCGACGTCCCGACGGCCGAGACCGCCGCTGTGTGGTCGTGACGGTCACGCCGGCCGGTCGGCGGGTGTTGGCCCGCAGCCGCTCCCGGAAGGACGCGCTGCTCTCCGAAGCCTTGGAGCGGCTCGACCCGGGCGAACGGGCGGTCCTCGACCAGGCCGTGGCGATCCTCGAGCGCCTGCTGGCAGCGACGGTCGCCGGGGCGCCCCCGACGCATGCGCCCGGGGCCCCCGGGCGATGATCGGGCTGGCCCGGGTCGGGCGCCGCACGTTCCGGTCGTTGCGCTGGCACAACTACCGCCTCTACTTCTTCGGCCAGGTGGTCTCCGCCAGCGGCAGCTGGATGCAGCAGGTCGGCCAGGTCTGGCTCGTCCTGCAGCTCACCCGCAGCGGCACCGCCCTGGGCATCACCACCGCGTTGCAGTTCCTGCCGGTGCTCCTGGGCGGGGCCTGGGCCGGATTGCTCGCCGACCGCCTCGACAAACGGCGCCTGCTCGTCGCGACCTCGACGGGGGCCGCGGTGTGCGCCGGGACGCTGGGGATCCTGGTGGCCACCGACCGGGTGACCCTCTGGATGGTGTACCTGCTCGCCGCGCTCCTGGGGGTGGCGACGGCGCTGGACAGCCCGGCCCGACGTTCGTTCGTCACCGAGCTCGTACCCGAGGCCGACGAGGCCAACGCGGTGAGCCTGAACTCGTCGGTGTTCACCGCCGCCCGCGTGATCGGGCCCGCCTCGGCCGGCGTCGTGATCTCAGCCGCCGGGCTGGCCTGGTGCTTCATCGCCAACGCGCTGTCGTTCGTCGCGGTGATCGGGGCGCTGGTCGCGATGGACCGCCGGGCGATCCGCGCCGCCCCGCCCGCCCCGCGGGCACCCGGACAGCTGCGCGAAGGGTTCCGCTACGTCTGGGCGCACCCCGCCCTGCGCCTGGTGCTGACCATGACCGCCGTGATCGGCACGCTGTCGTTCAACTTCCAGATCACCTTGTCGTTGCTGGCCCGTCGGGTCTTCGACGGGGACGCGGGGTTGTTCGGAGGGATGTACGCGCTCATGAGCGTCGGCGCGGTCGCGGGTTCGTTGGCGGTGGCGCAGCGGGCGCGGGCCACCCGCCGCTTCGTCGTCGCGGCGGCGTTCGCGTTCGGGGTACTGATGCTGGCGGTTTCGGCGGCTCCCAGCCTGCCGGTGGCCGTCGCCGGGCTCGTGCCGATGGGTGCGGCGAGCGTTGCGTTCTTGTCCTCGGCCGGTGCACTGGCCCAGACCCGGGCCGACCCTGCCTACCGGGGCCGGGTCGCCGCGCTGTTCGCGGTGGCGTTCCTGGGCAGCACCCCGGTCGGGGGTCCGGTCGTGGGATGGGTCTCGGATCTGGCCGGACCCCGGGCCGGCCTGGTGCTCGGCGCGCTGGCGGCACTGCTGACCGCGGCCTGGGCGTGGTGGCGCCTCGAGCACCCTGCCGCGGTGCCGGGTGGGACGGCCGAGCCGACCTCCGGCGAGACCCGCCTCGTACCGTCCTGAGCTGCGTCGTGCCGCGTCAGCGGCGGGTCTGGAGCTCGGTCCGCGTGTAGCGCACGACCCGTTCGATCTGGCGAGGGCCGAGCTGGCGCCCGAACGCCGGCATCGCACCCCGTCCCCGCCGGACGAAGGCGATCTGGTCGGCCTCGTCCGGGAAGCGTTCCAGGACGCGTCCGTCCGAGAGCTGCGGACCGACGCCGCCTTCCCCGTTCCGCCCGTGGCAGCGGGCGCAGAGGGCGACGAACAGCTCCCGGCCGCTGGAGGTCTCGTCGACCCTGGTGCCCCCGCCCCCGCCTCCGCAGGCGGGGACGGCGAGGGCGGCGATCACGGTGGCGATCACGGTGGCGATCACGGCCACGCCGCTGCGTCCGGCCCCTGACGGGCGCACGGGGGACCCCGGAACCATGCCAGGTGGTCGTCGGAGACGGGTCGTGGGTTCCCGCGCCGTACCCGGGGTCAGGGCACGAAGCACGGACCACCGCACAGGTCCACGAACGAGCCGTCGGTGCGCAAGAACCGGTCGATCTGCTCCAGCAGGACGGGATTGTTCCGACCGAGGCCGTGTGGGTCGCTGCCCTCACGGGGCGGGGTGTTGGTGGTCGGCGGCGGCGGCGTGCCGTAATCCCAGATCACCAGGACGCTGCCGGTCCAGGGGAGGGTGTCGACGCCCGGAACCCCCCAGACCTGGGTGACGTCGGGGGTTCGGCCCTCGCGCAGGGCAGGACGCCACACCCGCATCCCGGGGGCGCTGCGGGCCTCGGTCTCGGTGGCGATGTTGGCGACCTGGAAGTCCCCGAAGGCCTCCACGAGCATGACCTGGTGCGGGGGTGTACCGGGCAACGGGTCGGTGGTCATGTGGGCGACGTACCCGTTGGCCTCGGCCCGGTCCCACAGCATCTGGGTGAAGGCGAAGCCGATCACCTGGTCGAGGTCGTCGGGGTACGCGGCCCGGCTGAGCGGCCCGAAGGTGTCCCAGTGCTTCGAGCGGGTGAGCATGGTGGAGTAGTTCATGGCCGGGACCCCCAACACCGCCCGGGTCCACTCGGTGGACAGCGCGGTGGCCGCCCCCCCGAGGATGCCACCCTGGCTGTTGCCGTTGAAGAACACCTCGCCGGTGGCGATCACCCCGGTGGGCGGCGTACCGGCCCGGAACGCCGGGTGGGTGACGAACCCGGCCGGTGAGCGCATGAGCCGGGCCAGCAGGATCTGGTTGAGGAAGCTCTGCTGCACCCGGTCGGCCATGGTCGGGAAGAGCGAGAGGTCGGCGAGGATGCCCGCGACGTTGGGCACGTCCTCGGCGGACATGCCGATCCAGTCGGTGGCGCACATCACCATCCGTGCCGCGTCGGCGAGCGGCCCGAACCCGTTGACCTCGTCCCGGGAGCCGAGCAGGCCGTGCCCGTACACCAGGGCCCGGCCCGGGGCGACCGGTCCGTCGGCGGACGGGCTGACCGAACGGGGGATGTTGCACACGAACGGTACGTCCATCGTGCCGTTCCGCGTGGGTAACGCGTCGGGGCCGGCACCCGGCGGGTAGTGGAACCGCGACCCGGGTCCGCCGGTTCCGGTGAGGTAGTTGGGGGCCTCGAACGTGCCCCGGACCCGGCGCCAGAGCGTCGAGGAGACCTCGTCGGTCACCGAGGTCACGGTGAACGCGGGCGCGCCGCCGTCCAGCGCGGCCAGGGCGTCGTCGCGGATGTGCAGGGCCCGTTCGGTGAGCGAGCGGGTGGAGGCCACGGTGAAGTCCCACGCCAGGTACAGCTCGCGCAGGTCGACGCCGGCGCCGTGGAGGCGGGCGAGCACGTCGTGCATCGCGGCCCGGCGCTGCTCCACCACGGGGAGGAACGTGGGCACGAAGTCGCGGTAGACCGCGAACTCCCGGGCGGCCGGGATCACCGAGCCGTCGGCGCGGCGCAGGTTCCGCACGGCCACGATGATGCGGTGCCCGGCCGGGAAGTTCCGGGCCGGACGGACGATGAGGGCCCGGGTGGCGTCGCCGGCGGCGGTGGCGTCGAGCTCCGCGAAGTGGGGGTATCGCTCTCCCGTCTCGGCGTCGAGCAGCACGATCGGCGAGTCGGGATCGAGGGAGCGCCCGATGTCGGTGATCGGTGCGGCTCCCGTGACCTCGAGGTCGACGCCGGGCACGTGGAGCACGATCGGGGTGCCCGGTGAGAAGCCGTCGTTGCGGTTCCACTCGGTCACGTCGATCGGGGTGCCCGAGGTGTTCGTCGGCATCGACGCCGCAGGGAACCGGACCCGCCGGCCGGTGTCGGTGGCCGCATCCCGACGGGTGAAGCGGTCGGAGGGGAACGGCAGCGCGCAGCGGCTCTGCCCGAGGAACTCGCAGCGGTCCGCGTCGGCGAGGTCCAGGTCGGGCTCCCAGGACCACACCGCGTCGCGCTGGATGCGCTCCCCGCCGCCGATCGGGACGCCCGAGACCCGCAGCCAGGTGAGCCCGGGGGCGAAGTCGGCGGGCCCGAAGGTGGCGGTGGCGACGCCGCCGTGCACCGTGAAGCGCCCGGTGACCCGGCGGGTGTCGGCGAAGTCGGTGCCGGTGACCCACAGGGCCCGCAGCGTCTCCGGGTCGATGCCGTCGAGCGCGACGGTGACGATCACCTCGTCGACGCTGCTCAGTTGCGTCCTGCTCGGTGGGCTCAGGATGCGGACGGCGTCGGAGGCCGCACCGGGGTTCGCCTGCGAGGCGACGTACAGGGCACAGCCCTGCAGGACGAGGGCGAGCACCACGATCGGGACCGCCCACCTCCCGGTGTGCGGGATCCCGCCCCGGGAGCCGCCGTGCGTCGGCCTCCGGGTGATGCGTTGCCGGACGACACGTCGGCCGAGTATCGCAATCCGTGCCCCCATGCGCGCCCCTCCCCCGTGAGGCCACCGAGCGTAGCGGGGGGACGGGGGCTTCCGCCCGACGACCGGCGACGCGGCTCAGCGCTGGTCGAAGGCCACCTTGATGGCGCCGCTTCGGTCCTGGTGGGCCAGGGCCGCGAACGCCTCGGTCCAGGCGTCGAGCGGGAAGGTGTGGGTGACCATCCCGGCCAGGTCGACCCGCCCCGCGGCGGCCAGGTCGAGGTAGTGGTCGATGCCGTGGGCGCGCCGCCCCTCGACCTCCTCCACGCCGAACGCGTTCGACCCGGTGACGGTGAGCTCCTTGAAGTACACGGGGGTGTCCTCCCAGCGCGCCGCCCCGTCCATCCCCAGCTTCACGAGGGTGCCGCGGCTGCGCAGCACCCGGCAGCCCACCTCGAGGGTATCGGGAGCCCCCACGGTGTCGTAGACCACGTCGATGCCCGCCGGCAGCGCCATCGGCAGGCCGTCGGCCGGCCAGAGCCGTCCCCCGGCCCAGGCGACCAGCGCCTCGACGAGCGCGGCGGGGGGCTCGGGCTCGAAGACCCGCGCCCCGAGCGCCAGGACGAAGCGGCGTTGGGCGTCCCAGCGGGCGACGCAGCCGACCTCGACGTCCGGGTGCAGCGCCCGCAGGACGGCCACCGCACAGCAGCCGAGCGCCCCGGCGCCGTAGACGAGCACGCGCCCGCCCGGTGGAGGTGGGTGACGGGTGACGGCGTGCAGCGACACCGCGAACGGGTCGGCGAGCACCGCCGCCTCGTCGGGCAGCCCGTCGGGCACCCGGTGCCACATGGAGTCGTGAGCGGTCATCAGCTCGGCGAACCCGCCCGGCACGTCGCGGCACAGCCCGATGTGCATCCCCGGTGCGATCCCGCCCCGGTCGAACGACCAGCACTGGCTCAGGTCGCCGGCCGCGCAGGCACCGCACACCGGGTCGATCCCCCGGGGGGCGCAGGTGAGCCAGGGGTTGAGCACGACGCGGTCGCCGGGGGAGAGTCCGTCGGCCTCGGGGCCGGTCTCCACCACGGTGCCGACGACCTCGTGGCCGAGCACGTGGGGGAACGAGATGAACCCCTTCATCGGGTTCTCGGCGAGCGACCCGGCCCGCTCGGGTGCCCGGAGCGGTGCGTAGTCGAGGAAGGCCTGCTTGGCCTCGGACCCGCAGATCCCGGTGAGCCGGGGGGCGACGACCACCCAATCGGGCCGGGGTGGGCGGGGCGGCGGCACGTCGACGAGGCGCAGCAGGGCCGCCGCGGTGGCCAGTCTCGGGTCACCGGGCTCCGCCCCGACATCCCCGGCGCCCGTGTGGCCCTCGGCGGCGAAGATGAGGGCGCGCACCGGCGCAGCGTACCTACGCTGCGCCGGTGATCATCGGGGGTCACCGTCGCCGTCGCCACCGCGGACGGCCTCCCCATCCCGAGGTGCACCGCGTCGGGCGCGTCGGGTGGCTGCGCGCCGCGGTGCTCGGTGCCCAGGACGGGATCGTGTCCACGGCCGGCCTCCTGCTGGTCGTCGTCGCCGCGTCCCGGAGCCGTACCGAGCTGGCCGTGGCGGGCATCGCCGGCCTCGTCGCCGGCGCGATGTCGATGGCGGCGGGGGAGTGGTCGTCGGTGGGCTCCCAGCGCGACGCCGAGCGGGCCGACGTCGCCCGTGAGCGGTCCGAGCTCGAGCGCGACCCGGGGTACGAGCTCGACGAGCTGACCCGGATCTACGAGCATCGAGGACTGCCCGCCGACCTGGCCCGGCAGGTCGCGGTCGAGCTGATGCGGGCCGACCCGTTGGGCAGCCACCTCCGTGACGAGCTGGGGATCACCCCGCACGCAGCCGCCCGCCCCGGCCAGGCCGCAGCCACCTCCGCATTGGCCTTCGCGGCGGGGGCGGGTTGCGTGCTCGTGCCGGTGCTCGTGGGTGATACCGCAACCCGCGCCGGTCTCATCGTCGCGGCGACCGTCGTGCTCCTGGGCGTCCTCGGCGCCGTGGGGGCGCGGCTGGGTGGGGCACCCGTACGGCCGGCCGTCGTGCGGGTGGTGCTGGGCGGGGGTTGCTCGATGGCGGTGGCGGCAGGCGTCGGGCTCCTCGTCGGGACCGCGGTGTGAGCCCAGCCCCCCGATCGAGGGCCGGCTCCCCGTCCGGCCGGGCCGACGGTCACCTCCGTCGTCGGCCGGGCTAACGTGCGCCGGGCGCGGGCTGGCGGACGAAGGGAGCCCGTCATGGGTGGAGCGCGCGGTGCACCGGCCGCCGGTGCCGCAACCTGTTCGGCGTGCCGGTCGGCATCCCGGTGGCGTCGGTCCTCTGCCCTCATCGTCGTCGTGAGCCTCACCGTGGTGAGCCTCACCGTCGTGACCGTCGTCCCTCGCGGGTTCGCGGCGACGTCCGCAGGTGACCCCGGGCTCATCGAGGGTTCCGGGGTGGCGGCGGGCACGCCGATCCCGGGGCGCTGGATCGTCCGGTACGCCGACGGCGTCGATCCCGTGGTGGCGACCGCTCGCCTGGCCCGCCCGGGTGCGCCGCTCGCCGGGCGGAAGGTGCGGGCGGTGTTCGAAGCGGCGCTGCACGGAGCGGCGGTGACGATGACACCGGGCGAGGCGGCGTCGCTGGCGGCCCGCCCGGAAGTGGTCTCGGTGGAACCCGACCGGGTGATCCGCCTCGATCCCGACGCGGTCCCGGCGGCGACGAGGCCCAAGGCCCCCGGGCGACGCCTCGGCTCCACAGGGTCCGTCCCGACCGGGGCGACCGCGGCGAGCTCGGTGCTGCCGGCCCGGTTCGCCCAGACGGACGACCTGCCGTGGGGCCTCGACCGCACCGACACCCGCTGCACCGCCCGCGACTCCTGCACCGGCCGGTACGACGGGCGGTACCGGTACACGAGCTCCGGTGGGCCCGTGATCGTCTACGTGCTCGACACCGGGATCCGCGCCTCGCACCAGGAGTTCCGCACGCCCTCGGGGGTGAGCCGGGTGCTCACCCAGGTGAACTTCACCGAGGACGGGCGCAACACCGACTGCAACGGGCACGGCACACACGTGGCCGGGACGATCGGGGGACGTACCACCGGGGTGGCCAAGCACGTGCGGTTCCGGAGCGTGAAGGTGCTCGACTGCCACGGCATCGGTTCCTACTTCGGGGTGATCGCCGGCTTGAACTGGGTCCTGCAGCGGCACACCCCCGGGACCCGCGCGGTGGTGAACATGAGCCTGGGCGGTCCGGCCTTCGACGGCCTCGACGCCGCCGTGCGGGCGCTGATCCGGGCCGGGATCACGGTGGTCGTCGCATCCGGGAACCAAGGGACCGACGCCTGTGCGACGTCCCCGGCCCGGGTCACCCAAGCCGTCACGGTGAACGCCGCCGAGCGGTGGGACCGCGACGCGAGCTTCTCCAACGGGGGACCGTGCACCGACCTGCACGCCCCGGGCGTGGGGGTGAAGTCGGCCTGGGGGGGCGGCGACGCCGCATACGCCTGGCGGAGCGGCACCTCGATGGCCGCGCCCCACGTGACGGGGTGTGTGGCGCGGCTCCTCGTCGCCCAACCCGGCCTCACGCCCGCGCAGGTCCAGTCGATCGTCAAGGCCCGGGCGAGCACCAACGCCCTCGAGTTCCCGTACGGCTACCTCGCCGGCACACCGAACCGGCTCTTGCACTGCCGGGCCGACTGGTAGCAGCACCCGGACCACCACCCGGTGGCCCGGACCCTTCGGCGCCCGGACGGTCGCCGACGACGAAAGGACACGCCCATGCGGCGGTACCGAAGCAGATCCCGTTGGATCGTCGCGCTCGGTGCGGCGACCGTGACCCTGACGGTGGGGCTCGCCGTACCCCCGACCGCGGCGACCACCGTTGTCGCCCGGTCCGGGGAGGTCGACCTCGCCTCGTTGCCGACCGGAGCTGCGATCCCCGGCGCCTACATCGTGAAGCTGCGGGCCGGCTCGACGTCGGCGACCGAGGTGGCCCGACTGCAGGCCGGGGGGGTCCTCAAGGGCGCGGCGGTGACGGCCCGCTGGTCGGCGGCGTTGTCGGGTTTCGCGGTGAAGGGCCTGAGTGCGAAGCAGGTCGGCGCGCTACGGGCCGACCCGGCCGTCGCGTCGGTGCTGGCCGACCGGGTGATCCGGGTCGCACCGGTCCCGAGCGTCGGGGCCGCCGCGGTGCAGACCGATCCGGTGTGGGGCCTCGACCGGATCGACAAGCGCTGCACCGCCAGGACCACCTGCGCACCCTGGCTCGATCACCGGTACGGCTACGCCCGCACCGCGGCCGGGATCGTGGTGTACGTGATCGACACCGGGATCCGGGTCACGCACCAGGAGTTCCGCCGAACCAACGGCACCTCCCGGGTGGCCTCGCACGTGAACTTCACCGGCGACGGGGTGAACGGCGACTGCAACGGGCACGGCACGCACGTGGCCGGGACGATCGGCGGTACGAAGTACGGCGTCGCCAAGGGTGTGACGCTGCGAGCGGTGAAGGTGCTCGGCTGCAACGGGTCCGGCGCCTTGTCGTGGGTGATCTCCGGGCTGAACTACGTGGTGAGCCACCACACCACCGCCCGGGCCGTGGCGAATCTCAGCCTGGGCGGCGGTGCGAACAGCACCGTCGACGATGCGGTGCGGGCGGTGATCAACGACGGGGTCACGGCCGTGATCGCATCGGGCAACGACGCCGTCAACGCGTGCAACGTGACGCCCGCCCGGGTGACCCAGGCCGTCACGGTGAACGCTTCCGACTGGTCCGACGACCTCACCTACTTCTCCAACGGGGGGTCCTGCACCGATCTCGCCGCGCCCGGGATGCAGATCCTGTCGGCGTGGCACACCGGCGACACCTCTCGCAACATGATCGACGGCACCTCGATGGCGGCACCGCACGTCGCCGGCTGCGCGGCCCGGCTGCTGGCGGCCGGGAACCGCACCCCGGCGCAGGTACAGACCGAGCTGAAGGCCAAGGCGAGCACGAACGTGCTCACCTCGCCGTTCGGGGCGATCTCGGGAACACCGAACCGGCTGCTGCACTGCCCGGCCTCCTGGTAGTGCAGGTCCCACCGGCCCGGGGGTACGGGGTGCAACCCCGTGCCCCCACCGGTGGGGTTCCGGGCGGGGCTCAGTCGGCCTTCGTGCGCCCGGCGGCCTTGCGGGCCTGCTTGAACGCCCGGACCCGCGCCAAGGCCTCGGGGGAGTCGACGTCGGCCACCGAGCGGGGCTCGGCGTCGGAGAACGGCGCCGCGGCCGCCTCCCAGCCGGCCGGGGCGGTTCCGAACCGTTTGCCGAGCACCGCCAGGAGGATCTTCGCCTTCTCCTCGCCGTAGCCGGGCAGGGCGCGCAGACGGGTGAGCACCTCGTCGGCCGGGCCGTCACCCCAGATGCGGGTCGGGTCCCCGTCGTAGACCTCGACGAGGTGGCGGCACAGCTCCCGGGCCCGTCGGGCCATCGCGCCCGGGTAGCGGTGCAGGGCCGGCTTCTGCCGGAACGCCGTCTCGAGCTCCTCGGGATCCATCGCCGCGATGCGGGCCGGGTCCAGGTGTCCGAGGCGGTCCCGCAGCGTCGCCGGCCCTCGGAACGCCCACTCCATCGGGACCTGCTGGTCCAGCAGCATCCCGAGCAGCAGGGCCAGCGGGTCGTCGGCGAGCAGCCGGTCGGCGTCGGGATCGCCGGTGACGGGCAGGGGCAGGTCGGTCATCCCGGAAGCCTACGGTCGTCACCGGGACTGCCGCCGGGGTCGGTCGCCGTGCAGCAGGAGCCGACCGCACCGAGCGATGGTGGCAGGCCGGGGCGGCCAGCCCAGCGCCGGGACGGTGCGCCGTTCGCACCCGCCGCCTCGTCGGGAGAGCCAGTCGAGGGTCTGGGCCCGGGCCGCGGCCGGGGGGACCGGGGCCGTGGCCAGTCGGTCGGCGTCCACGGCGAGCACGATCGCCCAGCCGAACATGGCCGCCCGCTCGACGCCGGCCATGGCCTCCAGGGTGACGGCCAGCTCCTCGCCGTCCCGGGTGCTCGCGCCCCACAGCACCAGGTACCTCGCGGGGGCGTCCCGCAGCTCGGCGACGAGCCGGTCACGGCTCAGCGCGGTGATGAACGCCTTGTCGGGATGGCGCAGGACCGTCAACCAGTCGTCGGTCCCCGAGGGCACGTCGACCCGCCGGGGTGTCCCCACCACCGGGACCACGGGAACCGACCGGAGCCGTCCCGAGGTGTCGAGGCGAACCCGGGAGGACGGCAGCAGGTGGACCGGGTGCGCCGGGCCCAGCTGCCAGGCGAGGCGGGTCCAGGCCAGGTAGGAACCGATCACCGCCTCGCCCGGGTCCAGGCGCGACCGGAGCCAGGCCGCAGCGGCATCCAGGTCGGCGAACCGGTTCGGCGGACGATCGGGCACGGCCCGCCAGGTCGCCGCGGCCGAGGTGGCGACGACCACCACCACCGTCACGGCTGCGGCGGCGAGGATGACCGGCCCGAGTGCGGGTCGCACCACCGCGGCGGCGGCCCGGCGTCGTACGGCACCCAGGACCCGGGCCGTTCCGGCCGCCGCGGCCAGGTGCACCAGCAGCACGGCGACGAGCCCGTTACGGGCGACGAACACCGACCCGGAGAGGGGCCACACCACCAGGAGCGGCAGGAACGCCCCCAAGGCGGCGGCGTGCGCGAGCGCGCTGCGCTCGCGGCGAACCGCCGCCCGACCCAGCACCACGGCACCGAGTGCGACCAAGGGCGCTGGACCCAGGGCGGGCAGGAGGAACCGCCGGAGGATCTCCCAGGTCCCGAAGCGGCCGTCGGAGCCCCGCGGTACCCCGCCGGCCAGACCCGCGAACACCACCGCCGCCCAGCACGCCACCACGACCGTGGCCACGAGCACCGCCGTCCGCGGCCCGGGACGGCGCCACCGCTCGGGTCCGGCCCGCCGCCACCGGATCGCGGTGACGGTGAGGACCGCGACGAGCAGCCACCACCCCGCCAGCAGCACCCGGGCCCGTTCGCCCTCCACGAGCGTGAGGAAGAAGCGGTCCTGGCCGGCGACGTGCAGGGTGAGCCATGGGCCGACGAGCCCGGTGGCGGTGGCCGCCGCCACCGCCACCGGATGCAGGAACCCCCACCCGTGCCGGTCGGCGAGCGCCACCGAGGCCGCCACCGGGCCCACGGCGACGAAACCGGTGCTCTCCTTCGTGAGCACCGCCACGGCCAGCAGCACACCGGCGGCGAACGCATGCCGGTCCGATCGCTCGGCGAGGGCACGGTCGAGCACGATCAGCGCCCCGAGGGCGAGCGCCACGGCGAGCGGATCCGTGTACCAGTCGGCGAGGACCGCCAGCACCGGGGGGGCGGTGGTCCCGGCCAGTGCCACTGCGGTCAGCCCGACCGCCCACCCGTACCAGTGCCGGCCGAGCCCGGCCAGCGCCACTGCCAGGACGGCCGCCCCGCCGGCCCGGATCAGCGCCGGGCCGGCATCGGCGCCGGCGAGCCGCAGCACCGTCCCGGCCGCCGCCGGCCACACCGGGCCCCGGAACCACATGACGTCGCCGTCCGGGAGCCGAGGGCCCGCCCCCTCGGCAACCGAGCGGGCGACGGCGAGCAGCAGTCGGCCGTCGGAACCGGGGACGGCCCCCCGAGCCCATCGCCACCACCACATCCCCACGAGCACCGCGACCACGGTGCCGGTCGCGATCAGCGCTCTCCCGCGCCCGGGAGCCACCGGCCGTCCCACGGTGCACTCAGAAGACGATCGGGTCCGGGAGGCGCTTCTCCACGAGATCCCGGTAGTGCTCCACCGGGCGGGTGGGGATCCGGGCGACGAACTTCGTGACGTGGTCGTAGTGCGCGAAGAGCCGCAGGTACCGTTCGGCCCAGGCCCGGTCGCGGTCGTTCATCGCCTCGGCGCAACGGCCCAGGGCGGTGTTGTGGTAGCGGATGAGCCAGGTGAGGTGCTCGGGAAGCTGGTCCTCGAGGCGCACGGCGGCGATCTGTGCATGACCCCACTGCAGCACCACCCGGTCGAGCCCGCCGCCCGGCGGGCCGAGCCGGATGGGGTCGGTGCGCCCGACCACGTTGGCGGGATCCTCACCGGCGGCGAGCGCGAGCTTGCCGACGTCGTGCAGGAGCGCCGCGAGGCACAGATCGGGATCGTCGACCCCGTCGCGCTCCATCGCGGCCAGGATCTGCAGGCTGTGCACCTGCTGGCTCACGCCGAGGAGGCGGCAGTCGGTCGGGTCGATGCAGGCGGCGAGGCGCTCGACCAGCTCCCAGGCGTGGCACCGCCCCAGCACCGGTCGCCGGTACCGTTCGGCGAGGATCCCGACCGTCTCCTCGGTCTGGTTGCGCCGGCGCCGGTCGATCAACCAGGCCCGCCGGGCGAAACCGACGGCCGAGACCGTCTGGCCGCCGGAGGACCGGAGCACCGCGATCGCGGCCCGGACGGTACGACGGTTGAACACCACTGGGCTCAGTCGCCGCCGCCGCGGCGAGCCCGTGCCTCACCCACGACCGGCACCGTGAGCGTGGGGAGCTCCACGTCGGGCCGGATGCCCAGCCGTTGCACCTTCCGGATCCGTCCCAGGCCGTGCACCGTCACGTCTCGCGTCCCCGTGACCTCCACCCAGTCGGGCAGGTCGGCGGGTCCATAGCCGACCGCGAGCACCTCACCGGGGTTGGCGGCGTCGCAGAGCCGGGCGGCGAGGTTGGCGGGACGACCGATGTAGTCGTCGCCTTCGAACAGCAGCACCCAGCCGTGGGCCACCCCACCCCGCAGCGGCAGCACGTCCACGTCGTAGCGTGCGATCAGTTCGGTGGCCGCGGCGATGGTGGGCCCCACCTCCACCCCGACGAGCATCACCCCGTCGCCGAGCCACTTGGCGACGCGCACTCCCCGGCGGGTCGCGACCTCTCGGGTGAGGGTCCGGAAGCGCCGCAGCGCGTTGATCGCGGCGTGCTCACCGTGTTCGGCCGTGAAGGCCGTGAACCCGCAGATGTCCAGGAAGGCGAAGGCTCGCTCCACGAGGGGGATGGCCTGGGCCAGCGCCCGCGGGTCCTGCATCCCGACCGGCTGCTCCGGCTTCTCGCCCCCGGCACCCGGTTCCACGTCCGCTCGGTCGGCAACCGGCTCGGACGCCGGCGGGCCGGCCGGTCGGAGGCGGGCCATCGCGTCGCGCCCGAGCTCACGGGCACCCTGCACGGCCCGCTGCAGGCCTCGGACGGGGGGATCGGGTGTGTCGGTCATGACGGCGGCTCCTGGGGCGACCGTGCCGGGTGCCGCACCGGGACGCACGGGACGGGCTCGGGCGCCCATCGTACGGAGCGCGACTGCGTGGGGACGGAACCGCTCGGTGAACAGCGGGCGCGCCGGGCGGTGACCGGCGTCACTCAGGCGAGCCGCTCGATCACCCAGTCGATCGCCGCCGCCAGCCGTTCGAGATCCTCCCGCTCGATGTTGGGGAACAGCGCGATGCGCAGCTGGTTGCGTCCGAGCTTGCGGTAGGGTTCGGTGTCGAGGATGCCGTTCGCCCGCAGGACGGCGGCGAGCCGGGCCGCGTCGACCTCGGCGGCGAAGTCGATGGTGGCCACCACGAGGCTACGGGCGGCCGGATCGGCGACGAACGGGGTGGCGACCGGGCTGGCCTCGGCCCATCCGTACACCGTTGCCGCGTTGGCGCGGCAACGGGCCACGCAGGCCTCCAGGCCCCCGATGCGGATCATCCAGCGGATCTGGTCGTCGAGGAGGAACAGGGTGGCCAGCGCCGGGGTGTTGTAGGTCTGGTCCCGGCGCGAGTTCGCCAACGCAATCGCCAGATTGAGGAACGCCGGGCACCACCGGTCGGCGAGCCGCTCGATCCGCTCCACGGCCGCCGGCGAGCACAGTGCCACCCAGAGCCCCCCGTCGCCGCCGAAGCACTTCTGCGGCGCGAAGTAGTAGGCGTCGAACTCTTCCGGCGCCACCGGCAGGCCGCCGGCGGCGGAGGTGGCGTCGACGAGCACCAGCTGGTCGCCGGTCGCCCCGGCCGGCCGGCGGACGTCGACCATCACCCCGGTGGAGGTCTCGTTGTGCGGGAAGCAGTAGGCGTCCACCCGATCATCGCCCGCCAGGGTCCCGTGGCCACCGGGCGGGTGCTCGACGATCACCGGATCCTCGAGGTGCGGGGCGGCCCGGGTCACCTCGGCGAACTTGGCGGAGAACTCGCCGTGCACGAGGTGGGCGGCGCGCCGCTCGATGAGGCCGAACGAGGCGGCGTCCCAGAACGCGGTGGCGCCGCCGACGCCCAGCACCACCTCGTAGCCGGCGGGGAGACCGAACAGCTCGTGCAGTCCGGCCCGGATCCGGCCGACGAGACCCCGGACGCCGGGACGGCGGTGGCTGGTGCCGAGGAACGTCGGCGCCGCCCTGGCCAGCGCGGCGACGGCCTCGGGGCGGACCTTCGAGGGCCCGGAGCCGAACCGGCCGTCGGCCGGGCGCAGCTCGGCCGGGATCACCAGCGCGGCGCGGGCCTCGGCGTCGGGGGTGGGCGGCATCGCCCGGCAGCCTACGGGCGGACCGGTCGCCCGGGTCGGCCTCACCCTGCGGCGAGGACCTCCTCAAAGCCCTCCTCCAGGCAGCGCAGCAGCGTCTCGATGTCGGGCACCGCCACCGCGTCGCTGTTCACCCCGATGCAGCAGGTGCCGTCGTGGGACAGCAGCACCACGTTCACGGCCGCGCCCGACAGCGGCCCGATCGCCCACATGCGCTGCACCTCCGAGCCGGCGATGTAGAGCGGGACCGGCGACCCGGGGACGTTGGAGGTGATGACGTCGGCCCCCTTGAGCATCGCGCCGAACAGGCTGGTGGTCACCGAGGTCGGCAGCTGGTTCAGCACCCCGGCGAGCGCGTCGGTGAGGCGCACCGCAGGCTGGGCGCGCACGTGTCGCACGAGCCGGCCGACCTCCCGCATGCGTTCGACCGGGTCCTTGATGCCGAGTGGGACGAGGAAGCGGGCGGGGGTGAAGTGGTTGCCCCCCAGCGACGCCCCCTCACCGCGCACGTTGATCGGCATCACCATCCGCAGCTGTTCGGTCGGCTCGCCGTGGAACTCGTGGTATCGGGCCAGGCCTCCGAGCACTGCAGCGACGAACGCGTCGTTGAGCGAGCCGCCGACCCGCTTGGCCGACGCCCGCAGGTCGTCGAGCGGCACCTCCAGGGTGCCGATCCGGCGGCTCAGCGATCGGGCCCTCCACAGGGGAGAGCAAGGGGTCGTGGCCGGGGCCAGGAACTCGACCACCGACTCCAGGGTCCGCAGCGTCGCCTGCACCGCCTCCGCGGGTCGGCTGACCATCGTCGTCACCGCACCCAGGGTGTCCGCCACGGTCCGCCGGGCGATACCCAGCGCGCGGCGTTGCCGGTGCCCCAGCGAGGCCAGCACCAGGTCGAAGGGGGAGAAGCACGGTGGGGCCTCAACCGCCTCGAGGGCTTCGGGAGGACCGGCGTCGCGCTCGAAGTCCATGAGCATGAGCAGCAGCCGCATCCCGCCGACCCCGTCGGTGAGGGAGTGGTGGACCTTCAGCACCATCGCGGCCTGGTCGTTGGGTAACCCCTCCACCACCGTGTACTCCCACAGCGGCCGGGCCCGGTCGAACCCGGCCATCGCGGCGGTGGCGGCGAGGTCGAGCACCGCGTCGAAGCTCGGCTCGGGGGCCCGGACCCGGCGGAGGTGGTACCGCAGGTCGAAGCACGGGTCGGCCGACCAGAACGGCGGCCCGAGGCGCAACACCGGGGTGACGACCCGCTGGCGCATGCGGGGGATCAGCCAGGTGCCCCGCTCGATCCGGCCGGTGAGGCGCTCCCAGTCAGGTGGGCGGTCGAGGAGGAACACCGCCACGATCGTCGAGCGCAGCATCGGGTCCTTCTCGATGTTCCACATGAGGGCATCGCTGTCGCTCATGTGGAGGTCGAACCGCTCGGCGTCCCTGCGCATCGCGCCCCCCTTGACGCCTCGACACCCGCCCGGCCGCCCGACCGGCGGGGAGCCGACGGTCCGCTCCGGCGGCTCCGCGGCGAGTGTACCGACGGCCGGTGCTCCCGTCCCGGGCCGCTGCGCGCCTCAGCGCTGTTGGCGGCGCCCCCGCTCGACGGCCCGGACCGGGCCGCCCCGCCGGGTGGCGCCGTTGCTAGGTTCCTCCGGTGGCCGGGACATCGCCGCCGTTCGCGGGAATCGGCGTCGCCCTGCTCACCTGCTTCGACGAGCACGGCGATCTCGACGCCGGCGCCACCGCCGCCCTGGCGGTCCGGCTCTGCGACGAGGGTGTGACCGGCGTGGTCGTCGCGGGCACCACCGGAGAGGCGGCCACCCTCGAGGCGGACGAGCGCCGGAGGCTCGTGCGGGAGGTGCGCAGGGCGGTGCCGCCGACGGTGCCGGTGTTGGCCGGGACCGGGGCGCCCTCCACCCGGCAGGCCGTGCGCCTGACCGTCGACGCGATCGACGCCGGTGCCGACGGGGTGATGGTGCTCTCGCCGCCGCGGGCCGCCGACGTGCGTCCGTACTATGCGGCGGTGGCCGAGACCGCCGGGCCCGCGCCCGTGCTCGCCTACCACTTCCCGGCCGTCTCCCCGCCGGGGATCCCCGTCGGGTGCCTCGCCGAGCTGCCGGTCGCGGGCTGCAAGGATTCCGGCGGCGACGCCGACCGGCTCCTCGAGGAGGTGGCCACCTTCCCCGGCGCCCTCTACGTGGGGGCCACATCGCTCGTCCCGCTCGCCGGCCTCGCCGGGGCGGCAGGAGCGATCCTGGCGCTCGCCAACCTCGATCCCCGGGCCTGCGGTCGGGCCTTCGCCGGCGATCCCGAGGCCACCCGGTCGCTGGCCGCCGAGCAGCGGGCCCTGCGGGCGGGCGGGCTCGCCGAGTTGAAACGTCGGGTGGCGGCGCGCTTCGGGACTCCCACGGCGGTGCGGGTGCCGTGAGCGCCGTCCCCGCGGGCGCGACCGAGCGGTACACGGTGGCGAACGGGATCCGCCTCTACTCGGTCGAGATGGGCCACGGCCCGCTCGTGCTGCTCTGCCACGGCTGGCCGGAGCTCTGGTACTCCTGGCGGCACCAACTCGCCCCGCTCGCCGAGGCGGGGTTCCGGGCGGTCGCGCTCGACCTGCCCGGCTACGGGCGGTCCGACAAGCCCGACGTCGCCTACGACGTCGAGTGGGTCAACCGCTGCCTCGCCGAGCTGATCCCCGCACTCGGCCACCAACGGGCGGTGCTCGCCGGGCACGACTGGGGCGGGCTGCTCGTCTGGCCGTTCGCCCGCCGCCACCCGCATCGCTGTGCCGGGGTGATCGGCCTGAACACACCCGACCTGCCCCGCACCCCGGTCCCGCCCGTGCAGCTCATGCGGCGCCTCTTCGGCGACACCCCGCCCTACATCGTGCAGTTCCAGGACCCCGGCGTCGCCGAGTGGGTGTTCTCGTGGGGCCGGGGCGCCGACGACTTCGTCGAGCTCATCTTCCGGGGCGCGGCCACCGTGCACCGGGAGGCATTCACCGATGCGGACCTCGCCGTCTACGCCGAGGCGTTCCGGCCCCTCGGCGCGCTCACCCCACCGATCGACTACTACCGCAACCTCGACCGGTCCTGGGAGCTGGCCGCCGACATCGCCGAGCGGCGCATCGAGGTCCCGTGCCTGATGGTCTGCGCAGCAGGCGACCCGGTGCTGCGTCCCGAGATGGCCGACGGGATGGAGGCGCGGGTGCCGAACCTCACCCGCGTGCTGATCGAGGACTGCGGCCACTGGACCCAGCAGGAACGCCCGGCCGAGACCACCGCCGCGATGCTCGATTACCTGCGCCGCCTCGAGCCCTGGCCGTGATCCGCGTCCCGCTCGGGGTGGCACTGGGGGAGGCGGGCTCCGTCCTCGCTTCGCGCCTTCGGCGATGTCGCTCGGCCGGGCCCGCCTCCCCCGGCCCGGGCCTGCGGGGCTCGAGGTCGGGGGCAGGTCGCCCGGTACCCTGCGCCCGTGGAGCATCTCGGCTGCGTCGGGCTGGCCGGCTCCGGGCACGACGGGCTCTTCCGGGCTCTCACCGGCCTCGACGTGTCCGGAGCCGCCGACCGGGTGCTCGGTGTGGTGGAAGTCCCCGACGAGCGCCTCGACGCCCTCGCCCGCACGTCGTCGTCGCGCAAGGTGGTGCCGGCCACCTTCGAGATCGCCTACCTCCCTCCGCTGTCACCCGAGGCCGGCACCGGGCTCGGCAGCCGCCTCCTGGGATCGCTGCGCAACGCCGATGCCCTGCTCGTGGTGGTGAACGCGGCGACCGGCGACCCTGCCGCCGAGCGTGACGCGATCACCGAAGAGCTCGTCGTCGCCGACCTGGCGTCGGTGGAAGCACGACTGGCCAAGCAGCGCCGCGCCGCCAAAGGTGACCGGACCCTGGCCGCCGAGATCGAGGCGCTCGAGGCCGCGGAGGCGGTGCTCACCGACGGTGTGCCGATCAACCGCTCCCGGCTCACCGACGAGCAGCGCGACCTGCTGGCCCCGGTCTTCCTCCTCACCGATTCGCCGAGCCTGGTGGTGGTGAACGTCGGGGTCGACCAGCTCGGCGACCCGGGCGTCCTCGCCCCGTTCGGGCCGGAGGCGATGGCCGTGTGCGTGGAGATCGAAGCCGATCCCGACGTCGTCGGGGCACCCCCGGCGGAACGGGCCGAGCTGCTCGCCGACCTCGGCGTCGCCGAGAGCGTCGTGCCCCGACTGGCCAGGGCCGCGCTGGCACTGCTCGGCCGCCGGGTGTTCTTCACCACCGGGGAGAAGGAGACCCGGGCCTGGACGTTCCGGGCCGGGGCCACCGCCCCGGTCTGCGCCGGGGTCATCCACTCCGACCTGCAGCGGGGCTTCATCCGGGCGGAGGTGATCCCCTGGGAGGAGCTGGTCGAGATCGGCTCCTGGGCCAAGGCCAAGGAGCTGGGCCGGGTGCGGGTCGAGGGCAAGGACTACCGGGTCGCCGACGGGGACGTGCTCGAGATCCGGTTCAACGTGTGAGCGGCGATGTGGCTCGTGCGAGACGGTGACGTGCTGGCCACCGTCGAGGTGGCCGAGCGTTTCGCCGACCGCCACCGGGGCCTGCTCGGGCGGGAGACGGTCGAAGGGGCGCTCCTCATCCGTCCCTGCCGCCAGGTCCACACCTTCGGGATGCGCGTGCCGATCGACGTGGCGTTCTGCGACCGGGAGGGACGTGTCCTGCGCACCATGACGTTGCGGCCCTGGCGCATCTCGCCGGTGGTCTGGCGGTCGACGATGGCCCTCGAGGCCTCCGCCGGCGCCTTCGAACGCTGGCGGCTGCGGGAAGGGGATCGCATCGAGGTGCGCGGCGCGTGCCGTTGATCCTCGTGGCCACCCCGATCGGGAACCTCGGGGACTGCTCGCCCCGGGCCGCGGCGGTGCTGCGCGACGCCGACGTCGTCGCCTGCGAGGACACCCGCCGCACCCGGGCCTTGCTCAGCCACCTCGGGATCCCCGCCGGGCGCCGTCTGCGGGCCGTGCACGGGCACAACGAGGCGGCCGCCGCCCGCCGCGTCGTCGCCGACGTGCGGGCGGGGCGGACGGTCGCCTATGTGAGCGAGGCCGGCACCCCGGGCATCAGCGACCCCGGTGCCCGGCTGGTGCGGGCGGTCGCCGCCGCCGGCCTGCCCGTGAGCGTGGTGCCGGGCCCCTCGGCGCTCATCGGCGCGGTGGCGATCTCGGGTTTCGACTGCCGCCGCTACGCCTTCGAGGTTTTCCTGCCCCGCCGCGGCGGGGCGCGCCGCGCCCGGATCGAGGCGCTGGCCGCCGAGGAGCGCCCCTTCGTGTGCTTCGAGGCGCCGGATCGGGTGGCGGAGACCCTGGCCGAGCTCGCCGCGGCCTGCGGGGCCGACCGGCCGGCGGTGGTGGTGCGCGAGCTCACCAAGCTCCACGAAGAGGTGCGCCGGGGAACCCTCGGTGGGCTGGCCTCCACGAGCCCGACCGAACCCCGGGGGGAGCACGTGATCGTGGTCGACGCCGCGCCCCGCCCGTCGGTCGACACCGGCACGGTGCGCGCCGCGCTCGTGGAGGCGTTGGACGCCGGGATGAGCCGCCGGGACGCGGCGACGCACGTCGCCACCACGCTCGGGATCTCGCGCCGCGCCGCCTACGAGATGGCGCTCAGCCTCCCGCACCGCTGAGCTGGCGGGCGCAGTCGCCGCACACCAGCTTGCCCCGGAACTCCCGGAGCTCTTCGGTTGACCCGTCGATCACGCATCGTTGCTGCACCCGGGCCAGCACGAGGTGGTCTGCCTCACCCCACATCTCCACCAGGTCCCCCACCGCCAGACCGAGGTCGCGACGTAACTCGGCCGGGATCACCACCCGCCCCAGGGCGTCGATCTTGCGGGCGATGCCCCGAGAGACCACTTCGTTATGGTAGGCCCGTGGCGCGGACGTTCTACGTGACGACCCCCATCTACTACGTCAACGACGTCCCGCACATCGGCCACGCGTACACGACCGTCGCCGCCGACGCGCTCGCCCGCTGGCGCCGCCTCTGCGGGGACGACGTCTGTTTCGCCACGGGGTGTGACGCCCACGGGCTGAAGATCCAACGCGCCGCCGCGGAGCGGGGCGTCGACCCGGCGACCTGGGCCGACCGGACCGCGCAGGCCTTCCGCGACGCCTGGGCGCTGCTGGGGATCACCAACACCGACTTCATCATCACCACCGAGGAGCGCCACCACCGGGCGGTGCAGCAGTTCCTGGAGGCCGTGCGGGCCAACGGCTACATCGAGCTCGGCACCTACCGAGGTCCGTACTGCGTGGCCTGCGAGGCCTACTACACCCCCGACGAGCTGCTCGAGGGCACCTGCCCGATCCACCGGCGGCCGGTGGAGGAGGTGGCGGAGGAGAACTACTTCTTCCGGCTCTCGCGGTTCACCGACCGGCTGCTGGAGCACTACGACGCGCACCCGGAGGCGGTGGCCCCGCCGGGCCGGCGCAACGAGGTGCTGGGGTTCATCCGCTCCGGCCTGCAGGACTTCTCGATCTCCCGCACCTCGATCACCTGGGGGATCCCGATTCCCTGGGATCCCGCCCACGTGACCTACGTGTGGTTCGACGCGCTGGTGAACTACTGCACGGTCGCCGGGTACGGCACCGACCCCGATCGCTTCGCCCGCTGGTGGCCGGCCGACGTCCACCTCATCGGCAAGGACATCCTCCGGTTCCACGCCGTGTACTGGCCGGCGATGCTCATGGCCGCCGACCTGGCCCCGCCCCGGCAGGTGTTCGCGCACGGGTTCCTGCTCGTGGGTGGTGAGAAGATGAGCAAGACCCGCCTCAACCAGATCGCACCCGCCGACCTGGTCGCGACCTTCGGGGTGGACGGCTACCGCTGGCACTTCCTCGCCGACCAGCGGTTCGGGCCCGACGGTGACTTCAGCTACGAGGCGATGGTCGCCCGCTACAACTCCGACCTGGCCAACGGGCTCGGGAACCTCGCCGCCCGGGTGCTCAACATGGCAACCTCATACCTCGCCGGCGGCGCCCCCGAGCACCGGGAGGACGGTCCGCTGGCCGAACGGGCCGCGGTGACCGGCGAGGCCGTGGCCGCCGCCTTCGAGGCCCTCGACTTCGCCGGGGCCTGCTTCGCCGTGCAGGAGCTCGTGCGGGCCGCCAACGCCTACATCGAGGACCGCCGGCCCTGGGAGCGCCACCGCGACGGGGACGCCACCGGTGTGGCGGCGATCCTCGGCGACTGCCTCGAGGCGCTGCGGATCGTGGCGCTGCTCTCCTCGCCGGTCATCCCGGGCACCGGCGTCGAGCTCTGGCGGCGCCTCGGGCTGCCCGGCACCCCCGACGACCAGCGCGTCCCGGCCGCCGCGGTGTGGGGAGCCGGGCCGCCGGTCGTCGCCCCGCTCCGCAAGGGCCCGTCGCTGTTCCCGCGTGTGGAGGCGAGCACCGCGCCGTGACGGCCTGGGTCGACAGCCACTGCCACCTCCAGATGCTCGACGAGCCGCCGGAGGCGGTGCTCGGGCGGGCCCGGGCGGCCGGGGTGGAGCAGGCCGTCTGCGTGGGCACCGACCTGACCACCTCGGCGGCGGCGCTCGAGCTGGCCGCGGCGCACCCGTCGGTGCGTCCCACGGTCGGGCTCCACCCCCACGAGGCCCGACACCTCGATGCGCAGTGGGAACCGCTGCTGGCCCTGGCCGAGGCGCCGGGGGTGGTCGGGATCGGTGAGACCGGCTTCGACCTCCACTACCGGCACTCTCCCCCACCGGATCAGGAGCGGTCGTTCGTCGCCCACCTGCGGCTGGCGAAACGGCTGGGGCTGGCGTTGGTGATCCACTGCCGCGACGCCTGGGAGGAGACCTTCGCCGTGCTCGAGCGCGAGGGGCCACCCGAGCGGATGGTGTTCCACTGCTTCACCGGCGGTCCCGTCGAGGCGCGCCGTGCCCTGGGTCTGGGGGCGTTCCTGTCCTTCAGCGGGATCGTCACCTTCCGGGGTGCCGATGCGGTGCGGGCCGCGGCGGCCGCCACCCCGGCCGGTCGGACCCTCGTCGAGACCGACGCTCCCTTCCTCGCCCCCGTCCCTCACCGGGGCCGCCGGAACGAGCCCGCGTTCCTCCCGCGGGTGGGGGAGGGGGTCGCGGCGGCCGCCGGGCGCCCGGTCGAGGAGGTCGCGCTGGGTGCACGGGCGGCCACGGCGGCGGTGTTCGGTCCCTGACCCGGGCCCGACCGGTGACGGGGCCGCTGACCTGCGCCGACGCCCACCTGGCTGGGAGAATCTGGAAAAGGGGTTGCCGGGCCCGGAACCGGTCGGTACGGTCCGGGCGTTCCCGCTCCATCGGTGCCTTTCTCGACGCGCGCCGGGAGCGGCCGGACGACCGGGAGGCGGAGGACATCAGCGACCACCTCACGCGGCGGCCCCTGCGCCACGCACCACGGGCCGCCCACACCGATCCCCGCACGCGCCACCGCATCGTGCGCGCCGTGCGTCCCTCACCGGCCCGGGCCGCGGCGCCCGAGCCGGGTGCCTGGCTGCCCGTGGCGCAGGTCAGCGCCGACCTCGACGCCGAGTTGCGGAGCCTGCTGGACCCGGCGGCGGTCGCGTCGCCGGGCGCCGGCCCCGACGCACCACCGGGCGCCGGCCCCGACGCACCACCGGGCCGGACCCCGGCCACCGTCCCCGGCGCCGGACCGGGCCCCGGCCCGATACCGCCGGGCCCGTCGGCGCGCAGCCTCCTGCACCCACCGGCCGCCACCCCGGGGACCGGACCGGACCGCGCACCCGCAGCGCCGGCCCCGGCCGGCGACGTCGGGCCGGTGGCCCCCTTCTCGGGGCTCGGGGCGATCGGGACGCCGGGGGCGGGCGCAACCACCGTGGTGGAAGCCGTCCCGGGTGGGGCCGGTGCCGCCCCCTCACCGGGACGGTCGAACCCGCTCGCCCGGCTGAGCGCGGCGGCGCTGGGGGTGGTGCTGCTGGCGATCGGGATCCCCGCCCTCGCCGGCCCCGTGCAGCCACTGCGGTCGGCGACGGTCCGTGCCGACGGGACCGAGCGCAGCCTCACCAGCCGGGCCCCGACGGTCGGTGCCCTGCTCGCCGAGGCCGGGGTGCGCCTCGGCCCCGGCGACCGGGTGACCCCCGCGCCGGGGCAGCGCCTGCGGTCGGGCACGGTCGTGCGGGTGCGGCGGGCCGTCCCGGTGACGGTCGTCGTCGACGGGGTGGCGCGCCGGGTCCGCACCGCGGCGCGAACCGCCGCCGAACTGCGCCGCGAGCTGCAGCTCCCGGCCGCGCTGGCCCTGGTCGGCGGCGGTGGGCGCCTCCGGCCCGGCGGTCGGGTCGTGTGGCGGACCCCGCACCGGGTCAGCCTGAGTGTCGACGGTGCCACCCGAGAGCTGCGCACCACCGCCCGCGACGTCTCCGGCGCGCTCGCCGCAGCCGGGGTGCGCGTCGGACCCGACGACGAGGTGGTGCCCGCCCCGGACACGCCGCTCACCGACGGGCTGGCCGTGGCCGTGCACCGCATCACCTACGAGGAGCGCACCGAGGAGGTCGCGCTCCCCGTCCCCGTCGTGACCCGAGACGATCCCACGCTGATCGCCGGCCAGACCCGCGTCGTGCAGGCCGGCGCTCCCGGCCGGGCGGCCCACACCTACCGGCTCCAGCTGCGCGACGGCCGTGAAGTCGGGCGGACGCTCGTCCGAGAGGCCACCCTCAGCCCACCGGTGGCGCGGGTCGTGGCCCGCGGTACCCGTCGCAGCGCACCCCCGGCACCGGCCCGGCCGGCGCCCGGTGCCCCGGTCCGGGCCCGGGGCACCGCCACGTGGTACGCGGCGCCCGCCGGCACGTGCGCGCACCTCACCCTCCCCTTCGGTACCGTCGTGACGCTGCGCAACCCCCGCACCGGGGCCGTCGCCCGCTGCCGGGTCGCCGACCGCGGGCCCCAGGCGTGGACCGGGCACATCGTCGACCTGTCACCCGACGTGTTCCGGGCCCTGGCGCCGTTGGGTCAGGGCGTGGTGAGCGTCGAGCTGAGCTGGTGAGCGCGGCGCAAGACCGGCGACCCGGCTGAGCGTCGGTGCCCGGCGCGGCCCTGGGCCCCCGCGAGCTGCGGGCGTTGCTGGAGCGGCACGGCCTCACCCGGCGTCGCGCCCTGGGCCAGCATTTCCTCGCCGATCCCAACACGGCCCGCCGGATCGTGCGCCTCGCCGGCGTGCGGCCCGGGGACCGTGTCCTCGAGGTGGGCCCCGGCCTCGGGTCGCTCACCGCCGCGCTCGTCGACGCCGGGGCCCGGGTCCGGGCCGTCGAGGTCGACGAGGCGCTCGTGCCGGTGCTGCGGGAGGTGGTGGGCCCGGCGGTGGAGGTGCTGGTCGGCGACGTGCTGCGGGTCGACCTCGACCGGCTCCTGGCGCCGGACGAAGCCGGCGAGCCCGGCGAACCCGGGCGAGCGGGGCCGGGGTGGAAGATGGTGTCCAACCTGCCGTACAACATCGCCACGGCGGTGGTGCTGCGGCTGCTCGAGGGGGCGCCGGCCGTGCGTGAGATGCTGGTGATGACCCAGCTGGAGGCGGCCGAGCGGCTCTGTGCTCGGCCCGGGAGGCGGGTCTACGGCGCCGTCACCGTCCGGGTCGCCTACCACGCCCGCGCCCGGATCGTCGGCCGGGTCCCACCGACGGTGTTCCTCCCGCCCCCCCGGGTCGACTCGGCGCTGGTCCACCTGCGGCGACACCCCCGCCCGCCTGTGGAGGTGCGGTCGTATGCCGAGCTCGTCACACTGCTGCGGGCCGGCTTCGCGCAGCGGCGCAAGATGCTGCGCTCGTCGCTGCGCCCCCGGCTGGGGGAGCACACCCGGGCCGTCCTGGCCGCCGCCGGGATCCCCGAGACCGCCCGGGCCGAGGCGCTCGACCTCGGTCGCTGGGCCGCGCTGGCCCGGGCGGCGGCCGCGGCGGGCCCCGTGGCCGAGCGGTGGCGGGACGATCCGCGATGAGCGCGGGCACGGTGCGGGTGCGGGCACCCGCCAAGCTCACCCTCACCCTGCGGGTCCGCGGGCGCCGCCCCGACGGCTACCACGAGCTCGCCGCCCTCGTCGTGAGCCTCTCCGACCCCGCCGACGAGCTCGAGGTGGAGCCGACGGCCGGGCCGCCCCGCATCGCCGTCGACGGTCCGGCGGCGGCCGGCGTCCCCGCCGACGGGACCAACCTCGCGCTGGCCGCCGCGGCGCTCACCGGCCGGTCCTGTCGCATCCGGATCCGCAAGGAGATCCCGCCCGGCGGGGGGCTCGGCGGCGGGTCGGCCGACGCAGCCGCGGTCCTGCGGGCGCTGGGGGTGTCGGATCGGGCGGTCGCGGCGCGGCTGGGCTCCGACGTGCCGGTCTGCCTCCACGGCGGGCCGGCGTGGATCCGGGGGCGGGGTGAGGTTCTCGAACCGGTCGCGCTCCCGCCGCTGCCGCCGGTGGTCGTGCTGCACCCCGGCTTCGGGTTGGCGACCGCCGCGGTCTACCGCACCTGGGACGACCTCGGCGGTCCGCACGGCGAGCCCCTGCCCGCGCCGGCGGCGCTGGCCGGGGTGGCCGGCGAGCTGGTGAACGACCTCGAACCGGCGGCCCGGCACCTGGACCCCAGGCTGGTGCTCATCGCCGAGGCGGCACCCCGTCCGGGGTCGGGCCGGTGGCTGCTCGCCGGCAGCGGCACCTGCCTGTGGACCTTCGCCGAGGACCTGCACACCGCCCGTCGCTGCCGGGACGACCTGGCCGGGCGGCCCGGCCATCGGGCCTGGGTGGGCACGATCCTTCCGGCCGGATGGGCCCGCTCCGCGGTGCTCAGCGACCTTGCTGACGGCGCTGCCAGCGGGTCCGCTTGAGCAGCTTCTTGTGCTTCTTCTTGCGCATCCGCTTGCGGCGCTTCTTGATGAGCGAGCCCATGGCGGCGGGGAACGCTAGCCGCCACCACCCCCGGCGTCACATCCGGCCCGGGCGGGCCGGGGGCACCGCCGGCCCGGGGGTACGATCGGCCGGAGCCCTCGGGGGTGGTGTAACGGCAGCACGGGGTCCTTTGGAGTCCCAAGTCGAGGTTCGAAACCTCGCCCCCGAGCCGCCCGGCCCCGAACGGCCCGGATCGGCTCGGGAGCAGGACCGACCGTCCGGCGCCGGTGCCCGGGACCCGAGCACACAGACCGAGCACACAGACCGAGCACACGGACCTGAGCACGGAGGTGCGATGACCTACCGGCCACTGTCGGCGGCGGTGCTCGCCGCGGGGGAAGGCACCCGGATGCGGTCGGCGACGCCGAAGGTCCTGCACCCGGTCTGCGGCCGGCCCATCATCTTGCACGTCCTCGACGCGCTCTGCGCCCTGCCGTTGGAGCGGATCGTCGTGGTGGTCGGCCACGGGGCCGAGCGGGTCACGAAGGTGGCCCAGGAGCACCTGCGCACCGAGATCCCCGTCGAGTTCGTGGAGCAGCGCAGCCGGCTCGGCACCGGGGACGCCGCGGCGGTCGCGCTCACCGCCTTCCCCACCGACGTGGACCTCGACGACGACCTGCTGCTGCTCGTCGGTGACGTCCCGCTGCTGCGGCCCGAGACCCTCGCCGAGCTGGCCACCGCCCACCGCCGCCGCGACGCGGCGGCCACCATGCTCACCGCCGTGCTCGACGACCCGACCGGCTACGGCCGCGTGCTGCGCGACGACGTCGGGGACGTGCAGGCGATCGTGGAGGAAGCCGACGCCACCGACGACGAGCGGGCGGTCCGGGAGGTGAACCCCTCCATCTACTGCTTCCGCCGCACGCTCCTGGCCCCGGCCCTGCGCCGCCTGGTGCCCGAGAACGCCCAGGGCGAGTACTACCTCACCGACGTGATCGCGGTGCTGCGCCGGGCCGGGCACCGGGTGGCGGCGGTGCCGGTGGCCGACCCCCAGGAGATCCTCGGGGTGAACGACCGGGTGCACCTGGCTGCCGCCGAGACCGTGATGCGGCGGCGCGTGAACGAACGCTGGATGCGCGCCGGGGTCACGATGGTCGACCCGACCACCACCTACATCGACGTGGGGGTGACCCTCGGCCCCGACGTGCGGCTCCTGCCGCAGGTGATCCTCGAGGGCCGCACCACCGTGGGCGAGGGCGCCGTGGTGGGACCCGACGTGCGTCTCGTCGACACCACCGTCGGGGCCCGTGCCGTGCTCCAGCACGCGGTGGCCCGGGAGACCGAGATCGGCGACGACTGCACCGTCGGTCCGTGGGTCTCACTGCGGCCCGGTACCCGGCTCTGGCCGGGAGCGCACGTGGGCACGTTCGTGGAGACCAAGGCGGCCGACATCGGTGCGGGGGCCAAGGTGCCGCACCTGGCGTACGTCGGCGACGCCGAGATCGGGGAGCGGGCCAACATCGGCGCCGGGACGATCACCGCCAACTACGACGGCCGCCGCAAGCACCGTACGGTGGTGGGGCCCGACGCCCGGATCGGGTCGAACACGGTGCTCGTGGCGCCGGTGCAGGTCGGCGCCGGCGCCTTCACCGGCGCCGGCGCGGTGGTACGCACCGACGTGCCACCGGGCGCGCTGGCGGCCGGGGTGCCGGCCACGGTGCACGAAGGCTGGGTCGAGGCCCGCCGGGGCGAGGTGGGCGAGGACGAGGCGACGGGACCGCCCCCGGCGGTGCCGGGCGAGGGCGGCACGTCCCTGGGGGGTGCGTGATGGAGCTCGTGAGCAAGAAGCGGCTCATGCTCTTCGCCGGTCGGGGGCACCCCGAGCTGTCGGAGGAGATCGCCAAGGCGCTGTCGGTCCCGCTCGGCGACGTGGTGCTGTCGACCTTCGCGAACGGGGAGCTGTACTGCCGGTACGGCGAGAGCGTGCGGGGCTCGGACATCTTCGTCGTCCAGACCCACTGCGAACCGATCAACGACCGGATCGTCGAGCAGCTCATCATGATCGACGCCGCGAAGCGGGCCTCGGCGAAGCGGATCACCGCGGTCTGCCCCTTCTACGGCTACGCCCGGCAGGATCGCAAGGCCGAGGGGCGGGAGCCGATCACCGCCCGCCTCCTCGCCGACCTGCTCACCGTCGCCGGCGCCGACCGGGTCGTCACCGTCGACCTGCACACCGGCCAGATCCAGGGCTTCTTCGACTTCCCCGTCGATCACCTCACCGCGGTGCCGCTGCTGGCCTCCTACCAGGCCGAGCGCCTCGGGGCCGGCGCCGAGGTCACGGTGGTGAGCCCCGACGCCGGGGGCGGCAAGCTCGCCCGGCGGTTCGCCAACCACCTCGCCGACCACGGGGTACGCGCCGAGCTGGCGTTCATCGACAAGCGCCGGCCGGCGGGGCAGCACAACGTGGCCGTGGCCACCGAGGTCGTCGGGGTGGTGCGGGAGCGGCACTGCTTGCTCGTCGACGACATGATCGACACCGGCGGCACCGTGGCCAGCGCCGCCGCTCTGCTCATGGACCGGGGCGCGGCGTCGGTCTCGATCCTCGCCACCCACCCGCTGCTGTCAGGTCCCGCGGTCGAACGGTTGCGGGCGGCGCCGGTGCGGGAGGTGGTGGTGACGAACACCCTGCCGGTGCCGCCGGAGAAGCGCTGGCCGCAGTTGGTCGTGCTCTCCATCGCCCCGATCGTCGCCGAGGCGCTCGACGCGGTGTTCGAGGACACCTCGGTGAGCGAGCTGTTCAAGGGGGACAACGTCTGAACGGTGACGGCGACGCCGGGTCGATCCGGCGACGCTGGGCGCGCCAGCGTGCCCTGTGGCGGGCGGAACGGGCCTCCGTCGGGCCGGCCACCGCCGCGCTGCACCGGCTGCGGCATCTCCTCGGTGTGGGCGAGGTGGAGGCCCGGCTGCGGGAGCTCGAAGCGGACCTGGCCGCGGCGCGGGCCCAGCTCGCGGCCCGCGACGGGCGGATCGCGGCGGTGGAGTCGGTGGCGGCGACCTGGGAGACCACCACCTGGCTGGCCGGGGCCACGGTGGAGCCGGACGAGGTCGTCTCGATCGTGCTGCCCACCCGCGACCGGCCCGGACCGCTGGCCCGGGCGGTGCGGTCGGTGCTGGCGCAGCGCTACCCACGCTGGGAGCTCCTGGTCGTCGACGACGGGGTCACCGCCGCCGCCAAGGAAACCCTCGGCCGATTCCCCGACGGCCGGATCCGGCTGCTGGAGGGTCCCCGGCGGGGCGTGAGCGCGGCGCGCAACGTGGCCCTGGCCGCCGCGAGCGGCGCCTACGTCACCTACCTCGACGACGACAACGAGATGGGTCCCGACTGGTGTGCAGCGCTGGTGTGGGCGCTGCGGACCTGGCCCGAGATCGAGGTCTGCTACGGCGCCCGGCTGTTCGGCGACCGGCGCGTCCCCGAGCCCGACGCCCCGCCCGGGCGGGCCGCGCTGCAACTCCTCCCGTGGGACCGCGCCGCGCTCGAGCGGGCTAACCTCGCCGACCTGGGCACGGTGGGTCACCGGGCCGGTCTGGCCGAGGCCCGTTTCGACGAGCACCTCGAGGCGATGACCGACTGGGACCTGTTGCTGCGCCTCACCCGGGAGCGGGAGCCGGCCCGGATCCCGGTGGTGGCCGTCCGCTACCACACCGACGCGCCGAACCGGATCTCCAAGGACGCCGACGTTCCCGGGGCGATCGCCCAGGTGCTCGGCAAGGTGCACGGCTGGCGGCTGGGAGCCGACCCCCACCTGCGCGACCTGCTGACGGCGTGCCGACCCCCGCGGCGTCCGGCACCCGAAACGCTGGCCGAGCTGGTGGAGTGCTGGCCGAGCGACTGGGCGGCCGGCGCCGGATACCTCGCGGCGGCGCTGGCCGAGCTCGAGGCCACCGACGGGCCGGTGCTGGAGTGTGGCAGCGGCCTCTCCACCCTCGTGCTGGGCACGGCCACCGCCCCCTCGGGCCGGGAGGTGTGGGTCCTGGAGCACGACCCCTACTGGTTCGGCCTCGTCGACGGCTGCTGCGCCCGTCTCGGTCTCGACCACGTGCGGCGATGGCGGGCGCCGTTGGTCGACGTCGGCGGCGCCGACTGGTACGACCTCGACCGGGTCCGGGAGCCGCTGCCGCCCCGGTTCGGGCTGGTGTGCTGCGACGGGCCGCCCGGCGACACCCGTGGTGGCCGGCAGGGGCTCCAGGCGGCCCTGCCGGAGCGTCTCGGCGGGGCGGTGATGGTGCTCGACGACGCCGGCCGCCCCGGTGAGCGGGCCTGGGTGGCGGCGCTCGCCGCCACCGGCGCGCAGGTGGCCCCCGCCCCCGGCGCCGACGGCCGGGTCGCCCGGGTGCGGTTCCCCGCCGCCGGGCCCGACCCGCTTGGCCGATCCGGCGCCGGGCGGGCAGAATGACGGGTTCCCGCCGCTCTCCCGGAGGTACCAGCGCGCCATGACGGACGTCGCCCTCAACGCCGAGTCCCGCAGCGAGACCGGTTCCGGGCCGGCCGGTCGGCTCCGGCGCGCCGGGCGGGTGCCGGGTGTGCTCTATGGGCTCGACGCGCCCGCCCGCCCGGTGAGCGTCGCCCGCCGGGATGTGGAGCACATCCTGCACAGCGCCTCCGGTGCCAACACGCTGGTCGCCCTGCGCCTCGACGGCGAGGACACCCTCACCCTCATCCGCCAGGTCCAGCGGCACCCCACCCGCGGCGAGCTGCTGCACGTCGATTTCGTGCGCATCCGTCGCGACGTGGCCGTCAACGCCGAGGTGCCGGTTCACCTGGACGGCGAGGCACCCGGCACCCGCGCCGGGGGCATCCTCGAGCAAGCGCTGTTCACGCTGTCGATCTCGGCCAAGCCCGCCGACATCCCGGTGGCGTTGGTGGTCGACGTGTCGGGCCTGGACCTCGGCGGCCAGCTCT
>CALEDW010000002.1 GCA_937949585.1 uncultured Acidimicrobiia bacterium | reverse complement strand
GGCCTGCCGGCGGTCCCGAGCCCGGGGCGGGCGGTCGCGGCGTTCCTCGTACCCGTGGCGAACCTCTGGCTGGGCTGGCGGGTCACCCGGGCCCTGGTCCCCGCCGCTTCCACCGCCCGCCGCCTCGCCGTCCGGTGGTGGCTCGCGGTGCTGGGTTTCGTCGCCGCGACGGCCGGGATGGCGGTCGGCGCGTTCGTCGACCCCCTCGTGATGTCCGTCCTGGCCGGCGTGGCGGTCACCCTGGCCCTGGCCGCCGCGGCTGCCGGGCGGACCCTGGTGGGCGAGGTGACCAGGCTGCACGCGGTGCTCGGCGACCGCGGCTCCGGCTAGGGCCGACCGGCCTCAGGTCCCGGTCCAGCGGGGGGCGCGCTTCTCGGCGAAGGCGGTGGCGCCTTCGACGGCGTCGCGGGAGGCGAACACCTCGACCGCCAGCGCGTTGTTGCGGGCCCACGCCTCGGCCGCGGTCAGCTCGGCGGCCTCGCGCACCATCGCCAGCGAGTTGCGCACCGCCAGCGGCCCGTTGGCGGCGATGCGCGCCGCCAGCTCGCAGGCCGCCTCGACCACCTGCCCGTCGGGGACCACCCGGTTCACCAGTCCCAGCTGCGCAGCGCGGGCCGCGTCGATGGGGTCCCCGGTGAGGGCGATCTCGGTGGCCAGGGCCAGGGGGATCCGCTTGGGGAGGCGGATCAGGCCTCCGGCTGCGGCGAACAGGCCGCGCTTCACCTCCGGGAGGCCGAACGTCGCGTGCTCCGCCGCCACGACCAGGTCGCAGGCCAGCACCACCTCGAACCCTCCGGCGAGCGCCGGGCCGTTCACGGCGGCGATGAGCGGTTTGGGGAACGTACGGGTGACGATGCCGCCGAAGCCGCCCTTGGGGGTCGCCAGCTCGGCGCCGCGCCCGGCCGCCACCACCTTGAGGTCGGCCCCGGCGCAGAACGTGCTGCCGGCACCGGTGAGCACCACGGCGTTCACGGACGCATCGGCCTCGAGCGCGTCGAGCGAGGCCTCCACCGCCTGGGCGAGCTCCCCGTTCACCGCGTTGCGGGCCTCGGGCCGGTTCAAGGTGAGCACCGCGACGCCGTCGCGGCGCGAGGTCTCGACCACGCTCACGGTTGTGTTCCTCCTCGCTCGGCGGCGGCGAACGCTAGCGGAGCCGTCCGGACCTGCGGCGCTCCGGGGCGGTCACCTCGGCGGTCGCGGTCGCCAGGCGCCGCGGCCGGTCGGCTCGAGCGCGCGGGTCGGGTCGCCGCGGCGCGCCGCCACCGCCAGCATCGCGAGCATGCACACCGCCGCACCGACCGTCACCCGGCGTAACCCGGCGGCGTCGGCGAGCGTGCCCTGCACGAGCGTCCCCAGGGGGTACAGCACTCCCAGCAGCACCATGAGCAGGCTGAGCACCCGCCCCCGCACCGCGGCCGGTGCCCGCAGCTGGGCGATGCCCGTGAAGCTCGACAGCGCCCCGAGGTAGCAGCCGCCGACGAGGACGATCGCCACCACGGCCACCGGCAGCGTGGGCGCGCATCCGTAGGCCACCAGCGCGACCGGGAGCGCGGCGAGGACCGCGACGAGCACCCGACGGTTCCCGAACCGCCCGACCAGCGGACCGAGCGCCACGGCCATGGCCACCGCCCCGACACCCTGGGCGGTGACCAGCGCCGCGGTGCCCGAGGACGAGGCCTCGAACACGGTGACGGCCATCGCGGCGACGAGGCCGATGAACGGGGCGGCGAGGAACGAGGTGAGGGTCATCGCCCCGACGACGACCCGCAGGCCGGGGTCGGCGCGCACGGCGCCGATCCCTTCGCGGATCGCGGCGGCGAGCGTGGTGCCGGCGGCGGGAACCGGCGCAGGGAGGCGCAGCGTCGTGATCGCGCCCAGCACGGCGAGGAAGCTGAGCGCGTTCACGGCGAACGCCCAGGCGTACCCGCCGGCGGCGAGCACCAGGCCGGCCAGGGCCGGGCCCACGATCCGGCCCAGGTTCCACTGCGCGCCCGACAGGGCCATCGCGCCGACGACCTCGGCTCGGGGCACCAGGTCGGGCAGGATCGCCTGGTAGGCGGGGAACCCGAGCGCGCTCGCGCACCCGCCGCCGAACGCGATCAGCGTCACCAGCCCCGGCGTGGCCCGACCGGTGGCGGCGAGGGCGGCCAGCGCCGCGGCGAGCAGCATCTGCACCGATGTCGTGGCGGCGAGCAGCGCGGTGCGGGGGTGCCGGTCGGCGAGCGCTCCGCCGACCGGCCCCAGCACCGCTGCCGGGGCGAAGCTCGCCGCGGCGACCAGCCCCGTCCAGCCGGCCCGCCGCGTGGTCTCGGTCACGAGCACCTGCAGGGCCACGGCCTCCATCCAGGTGCCGACGTTGGAGACGAACGCGCCGGCCCACAGCCGGCGGAACGGCGGATGCCGGAACGGGGCGAACGCGCCGGGCACCGGCGCACCGTACCTGCGCGCCGTTGCGGCGCCGATGCCGCTCCCGGGATGGCACACTGGGGGCGTGCGGGCAGGCGCACGTGGCCTCGTCGGAGGACTCGTGGTCGGGCTGGTCTGCGCGCCGGCGCTCGCCGGCTGCGGGCCGGACCCGCTCGACCGCCGAGGTTCGGAGCCGGCTCGGCCCCCGTCCCCGGCCCGCGAGGAACCTGCGCCCCGAACGTCCCGCCCGGCCCGGGGCGTGCCGGGCACGGGCAGCACCACCGCGCCCGGTGCCTCGGCTCCGCCTGCCG
>CALEDW010000001.1 GCA_937949585.1 uncultured Acidimicrobiia bacterium | reverse complement strand
CGCCGGGCGGCGATCGGTCCCCGCTCGCGGCGGGCCCGGCGGTTCCGTCGCTTCGGTGCCCGCTCGGCGATCTGCTTCCCGGTGGTCGCGCTCTACGGCGAGCGGCACATCGAGATCGGCGAGCGGGTGATCATCGGCCCGTACGCCACGATCTCCGCCGGGGTGAGCCCCGAGCACGACCTCGGGGACCGCACGGCGCTGCGAATCGGCGACGGGGTGCTGGTCGGCAAGGGATCCGGCATCGTCGCCCACGAGTCGATCACCATCGGCGACGACGTGTTCACCGGCCACCACGTGTACATCACCGACGCCAACCACGGGTACGTGGATCCCGAGCTGCCGGTCGGGCACCAGTTCGCCCCGCCGCGGCCGGTGACGATCGGATCGGGCTCCTGGCTCGGGCACGGCGCGATCGTGCTGCCCGGCGCCGCGATCGGCTGCCACACCGTGATCGGCGCCGGGTCCGTCGTGCTGGGCCGGATCCCCGACTTCGCCGTTGCGGTCGGGAACCCGGCCCGGGTGGTGCGCGATCAGCGCCGCGACGGCGGCGGGTAGCGCGGCGGCCGGTCCTCCGGCGGGATCTCCTCGTAGATCGTGACGCCCTTGGACCGGTCGAACAGGCCCGGGTCGGTCTTCGGCCACTCGCCGCGCCGGTAGCGCGTTCCGCCGTTGACGAAGACGTACAGCCCCTTCCCCTGGTTGCCGATCTCGCTCTCGCCTTCGGCCTCGGGGTCCCACCAGATGAGCGTGGCGTCGTCGGAGCCGCCTCGGTCGATCCCGGGCCAGATGCCGTGGCGGCCTCGGGACACCGACGGGTTCAGGGGCGTACCCCGGCGGGCCGGGGCCCGGAACAGCCCGGCCTGGAACGTCTCGGGGGTCAGGTTCGGGCCGGCCAGGTGCACCCCGGTGAACAAGGGAGCGATGTCGCCGAGGATCACCGCGTAGGTGTTGTTCGGCGGCGGCTCCCCGTAGCCCCAGATGTAGAGGTTGCGGGACTGGGAGGTGTCCTGGGTGCCCCGGGCGGCGATGAGCGACACCCCGAACGCGTGGCGCCACTGGCGCTGGTCGTAGGTGCGGCCGAACACCGCGGTGTCGGCGAACACGTTCGGACCGATGATCCACTCGGGGAAGTAGTCCTGGGCGGTGGCCTCTTCGGTGAGGTACTTGGGGGTGAGCGGGTCGCCGTAGTAGATGACGCTGGTCACCCCGGCGTCCTTCAGCTTGGCGATCATCGTCCGGGCGTTTTCCTGGGCGCGGGCGATGTCGAGGAAGAACGGGATGTCGGCGGCGAGTGTCACGCCCTCGCGCTGCAGGGACCGGCGGAAGAACGCGAAGGCCTCGGTCTGCTGCCCGTCGGGGGTGTCGTAGTGCACCGCGCCGAACACCCGGGTCCGGTCGCGGAACGCCGGCGAGCCGGCCCAGCGGGCCTTCTTGCCGGCCAGCAGGTTGGCGATCATCTCGGTGGTGAGGGTGGAGGCCTGTTCGGGGGTCGGCCCGTTACCCCACAGGAACGGCGCGGTGCGCCGCAGCGTCTTCTCCGGGGTGGCCAGCGCACACCCGCCCAGGCAGAGGATCTTGTTCGCGGCGAGCTCCTCGGCGAACACCGGCGTCTGGCCGGGTCCACCCAGCACCGCGAACGGTTGCTTGTCGGCGATGGCCCGGGCGTCGGCCCGGGCCGTCACCTCGTCGTTGGGGGCGCCGGTGCCGACGAAGAACTCCACGTCGATCCTGCGGCCGTAGGTCTCGTAGTAGCGCTCGAGCAGTCGGATGTAGTTGAGGGCCGTCTCCTTGCCGGTCTCGAGGTCGACGTCGGCCCCGGCGGAGCGCACCAGCGCGGCCTGCAACGGGTTCTGCCGCGGATCGCCCTGGTAGACGACCACCTTGATCGCGTCGCCCGTCACCCCGGGGGAGGTGGCGCCGCCGTTGTCGCCGGTGTGGGGCTTCACGCACGGCAGCGAGTTGACGAGGGGCAGGGCGACCCGACCTCGCTCGGTGTCGCAGCGCGGCCCCCAGTCGATCTCGTCCTTGTTGTCCTCGGAGAAGATCACGGGACCGGCGCCGGCAGAAGCGGTGCCGTCGGCGCGGCCCCCGTCGTCGCCGCCGTCGTTGCCGCCCCGCACGGCCAGGGCGACCACGACGATCCCGGCGATCAGCAGGACCACGAGGAACGGCGCGTAGCGGCGCAGCGCGTTCGGCGGGCGCCGTGGGCTGGGTGCGGCTCCGGTCATGTGGCTCCCCCCTGGGTCGGCCCGGCCGACGGGCGGCCGGAACGGGCGATGGCGACCTCGTCGGTGCCGAGGTAGGACGCGACGACGGCGGGGTGGCGCACCACCTCGGCCGGCGGGCCGTCGGCGACGACCTCCCCGAGGTCGAGGGCGACGATCCGATCGGCGATCGAGGCCAGCAGCGCCACGTCGTGCTCGACGCACAACAGCGTCGCGCCGAGCGTGTCGCGGATGCGGAGCAGCAGCGGCCCGAGCGCCTCGGCCTCCCGCTGGGCGATGCCGCTGGAGGGCTCGTCGAGCAGCAGTACCGACGGGTGGTGGGCCAGGACGCAGGCCAGGTCGACGATGCGGCGGGTCCCGGTCGACAGCTCCCGCACGAACTTGTCCCGGTACGCGCCGAGCCCCATGAGCCCGATCAGCTCGTCGACCCGCTCGTCGACCCGGGCCTCGGAGTCGACGACGGCCGGGAGGTGCAGCACCGCGGCCAGCGGGTCGCGCACTTCCACGACGCGTTCGCAGGCCACCGCGATCACCTCGGCGACGGTGAGCGCGGGGAACAGCCGCCCGTCCTGGAACGAGCGCCCGAGCCCCAGCCAGGCGCGGGCGGCGGCGGGGAGGCGGTCGAGGTGGTGGACGGTCCCGTCCGGGTCGGTGAGCCGCAGCGTGCCCCCGTCGGCCGGCACGAACCCCGAGATCACGTCGAACAGGGTGGTCTTGCCGGCACCGTTGGGCCCGATGAACCCGACGATCTCACCGGGCGCAGCCCGGAACGAGACCCCCGACAGCGCCCGGATCCCGCCGTAGCGCTTGGTGACCTCACGCGCCTCGAAGCGTACGCCCCCCTCGCCGTCGCGCGACGGCGCGCCGACGGGGCGGGCCGCGGCGACCGGCTCCCGGGCGCCGGACGCCGGGCGGTCGGCGGCCGCGGCTCCTTCGAGGAACACGGAGCGGAGGAGGTCGGGGCGCTCGAGGAGCCCGGCGGTGGGACCGTGGAAGCGGATCTCGCCCTTCTCCATGAAGTAGGCGGTCTCGGCGACGCTGAGGGCCACGTTCACCGACTGCTCGACGAGGATGATCGTGGTGCCGGCGTCGCGGAGCTCGCGGACGACGTCGAGGAGCCGGGCGACGACGGCCGGGGCGAGCCCGAGGGACAACTCGTCGATCATGAGCAGCCGCGGCCGCTCGATGAGCGCCATCCCGAGGGTGAGCATCTGTTGCTGGCCGCCGGAGAGGTTCCCGGCCGGCTCGTCGCGCCGCTCGGCCAGCACCCCGAACAGCTCGTACACCCGGGCGGCGGCCTCCCGCACCCGGGCCGGGTCGCCGCGGTGGCGCCAGGCGGCCAGCCGGAGGTTCTCCTCGACGGTGAGCGACGGGAACGTCCCCTGTCCGCCCGGCACCATCACCACTCCTCGACCGGCGACCTCGTCGGCCGGGGTGTAGGTCATGTCGCGCCCGTCGAAGACGATCGCCCCCGCGCTGGGCTCCACCAGCCCGGCGATCGAGCGCAGCAGCGTCGACTTCCCGGCGCCGTTCGTGCCGAGCAGCGCGATCACGTCGCCCTCGTCCACCTCGAGGTTCACGTCGAACAGCACCTGCACGCCGTCGTAGTGGACGCAGAGGTTGCGCACCAGCAGCAGCTTCACCTGCCCCTGGCGGCGGGCCCAGAGCACCTCCGACTGGGCCGCGGCCGACGTCCACACCTTCTGTGCGTCTCCGCGCACCAACGGTGCGCCGGAGGCGACGATGAACGCGCCGGTCACGAACACCGGGACCATCACCAGCAGTCCCGCCCGGATCCCCCAGGTGTCGGCGATGGTGCCCACCAGGGGCAGGACCACGAGGCCGGGCAGCACCCACAGCGCCGACACCGCGAACCCGAACGACCGCACCTTCGGAGGGATCGCCAACGACAGGGCGGCGTAGATGGCCGGGGCGAGCAGCGCCACCACCCCCGACACCAGGACGTTCACCGCCACGGCGACCCCGAGGTACGGGGTGAACGCGAACACGGCGAACGCGCCGGCGGCGAACAGGGCGACGACGGCCACGAAGCGCAGCACCAGGCCGGGGTCGCGGGCCATGAGCCGGGTGGCGAGCGGGATGCCGAGCAGCAGGCCGGCGAACTGGGCCGGCTCGGCTGCGGCGGCGACGAAGCCCCGCTCGCGGGCCCCGAGCCCGAAGATCTCCTCGTAGTACAGGCTCACCAGACTGGCCAGACCGATGATCGCCAGGGCCAGGAACGGCAGCGCGTAGAAGATGCGCCGGAGGGTGGCGACCTGCCACACCACCCGCCACGACTCGGCGTACGACGGCGGCACGTCCTCGGTGGTGAGCGCGTCGCCGCTGCTGCCCATCGCCTTGCGCTCCCAGTAGCCCCGGTTCGGCTCCCGCAGCCGCAGGGCCAGCACCACGAACACGAGGGTGGGCAGTGCGAACACGATGAACGGGACCCGCCAGCTGAACCAGGCGGCGAGGACGCCGGCGGAGAGCGGGCCGAGGAACTGGCCGAGGGCGTTGGCGGCCCGGTGCACGGAGTAGACCTTGGGCCGATCACCGATGTCGTAGTAGTCGGCGAGCAGCGAGTTGTGGGTCGGGTCGACCACCGCCTTGCCGATCCCCGATCCGGCCCGGGCCACCCCGAGCACCCACAGGTTCGTGGCCAGCCCGGTGAGCAACGAGAACCCGCCCCAGGCCGCCGCCCCGCCGGTGGTGATCCGGACGCGGTGCCAGCGGTCGCCGTAGAAGCCGATCGGCACCGCGATGAGCAGCGCGGCGGCGCCGGCGAGGCCGACCACGGCCAGGATCCCCTGGGTGTTCAGACCGAAGTGGTCGCGGATGTCGGGCAGGAGCACGTCGAAGCCCCGGCGGTCGAGCTCGTCGACACAGTTCAGGCCGAACAGCACCGCCAGCGGGTACAGCGACTGCCCGCCGCCCAGCCCGCGGAACCAGGCCCGCCACCACCCGGGGCGCCAGACGGCCGGCACCCGGCTCATCGGGCCGATCCCGGCAGACGGGTCACGGCCGGAGCTCCACGGTCTCGACCGACTCGGCGGCATCGGCCGCGGCTCGGAGTGCCTCCAGGGGGACCGGGGGCTCCTCCTCGACGCGCCGGTCGGCGACGAGGGCCGGGACGTGCACGCCCCGCCGCCGGGCCACCGCCCGCAGGAGGCCGTCGCGGGCCTCGGCCAGCGCGGCGCCGATGCCGCCGGGGAAGAGCATGAGCACGAGCAGCATGCCGGTCCCGGTCGCCAGGTACTGCCACTCGCCGGGCAGGAAGTACGCGGCGCCGCGCACGTAGAGGGCACCGAGCAGCGCCCCGCCGAGGGAGCCGAGTCCCCCGATCACCACCATCGAGAACGCCTTCAGGCTCTCCTGGGGGACGAACGGGGCGACCCCGAGCGCGTTCTGGTGGTGCACGAACAGCACGCCGGCGAAGGCGGCCACGAACCCTGAGCACGCGAACGCGGCGAGCGTGGTGCGCACCGGGTGCACCCCGTAGGCGGTGGCGGCGAGCTCGTTCTCCCGAATCGCCACCAGGACCCGCCCGGTGCGGGACCGGCGCAGCCCGCGGGCTCCGGCGAGCACGAGGGCGAGCGCGGCGAGGCACAGGTAGTAGTAGGCCGTTTCGGAGCGGACGTCGATCACCCCGAACAGCTCCCCCCGGACGAGGCGGTCGGTCGGGAGCCAGGTCCAGAACTTGCGGTTGAGGAAGTAGCCCCAGGTGGCGAGCGCGAACGCCAGGGTGATGACGGCAAGGGTGAACCCGCGGCGCCGGATGGCGGGGTAGCCGAGCACCACCGCCACCGCCGCGCCCGCCAGCCCGCCGGCCAGCAGCGCCACCGAGAGGTCCCAGCCTCGCGTCGACGTGAGGGCCCCGCCGACCGCACCGCCGATGCCGACGAAGGCGACCTGCCCGAGGGACACCTGGCCGGCCCACCCGGTGAGCACGACGAGGGAGATGCCGACGATCCCGAAGATCACCACGACCGCTGCGAGGTTCACCCGGCTGGCCGGCAGCCACGCCGGGACGCTCACCAGCGCCCCGACGACCGCCGCCCCGAGCAGCAGGCGCCCGCCCCACACCTCGGGCAGGCCGGCGAGCTCGCGGGGCACCGGCCGCACTTCGCGGGCGGCCTGCCAGGTGGACACCTCGCCGCCCCGGACGGTGGGACGGGCCCGAACGCTGAGCAGCGCGACCGCGACGACGACGAACAGGATCGCGTCGTTGAAGGCGGGGTCGTTGCCGGGCTGGAAGGTCATGGCCTGGTCGATCACCCCGATCCCGATGGCGGCGGCGGCGATCGTCGGGAGGCGCTCCATGCGCCCGATCACCGCTGCGGCCAGTGCCTGCACCAGGAACGTGGGGCTGCCGATCGTGCCGATCGGCA